>NZ_DJDV01000119.1:14691-125947 GCF_002431195.1 Sphingobium sp. UBA5915
TGCTGCATCGGGTCCATCTGCGTCGGATTGAGCTTGAACTGGAAATACATGCTGATGCCCAGCAGCAGCGCCAGCACGCCGATGCCCAGGAACGCGGGCGGCGTGAAGTCGAGCAGGCCGAAGAGGTTTAGGATATGCAGCGGATCGGGCGCGGACAAGTCCTTGATCCACAGGACGAAGGGCTGGTGCCGCATTTCGATCGTCAGCATCAGCACCTTGTACAGCGCGAAGAAGATCGGGATCTGGATGAAGATGGGCAGGCAGCCGGCGAGCGGGTTCACCTTCTCCTGCTTGTACAGCTCCATCATCTTCATCTGAAGCTGCTGCTTGTCGTCTTTATGCTTTTCCTGCAGCGCCTTCATCTTGGGCTGGAGCGCGCGCATCGCGGCCATGCTGGAAAACTGGCGCTGGGCGATCGGGAACATGATCGCGCGCACGACCAGCGTCAGGCAGATGATGGCGACGCCGAAATTGCCGATATGTTCAAACAGCCAGTGCAACAGGGCGAAGATCGGCTTTTCGAACCAGTAGAACCAGCCCCAGTCGATGGCCCGATCGAACAGCGGCACGCCGGCGTCCTGATAGGCTTCGAGCGTCTTCACTTCCTTGGCGCCGACGAACAGGCGCTGCGTCTGCGTCACCGCCTTGCCAGGCGCGACCATGTTGGAGCCAAGCGCGACATCGGCCTGATATTGCGTGCCTGCGCCCTTGCGGAACTGGCCAGCGAAATCGGCGTCGGCGGCCGGCACGAGAGCAGACAGCCAATATTTGTCGGTAAAGCCGATCCAGCCGCCCTTGGACTGGAAGCTCTGGACCGACGGCCCCTTGTCCAGATCCGTGTAATTCACGTCATAATTGGCCGCGCCGTTGAACACACCCATGGGGCCGACATGGATGGTCCAGGTATCGGGATCCTTGGGAATGCCGTTGCGGCTGATATAGGCATAGGGTTTGACACCGACCGTGCCAGCACCGGTGTTAGACACCTTTTGCGCGGCGGTGATCATGTAATTGTCATCGACCGACAGGCGGATTTCAAAGAGCTGCCCCGCGCCGTTGTTCCAGCTGAGCGTCACCGGGCTGCTGGGCGTCAGCGCGCTGCCCTGCGCGGTCCAGAGCGTGTTGCGATCAGGCGCGCGCAGCCCTTCACCCTGCCAGCCGAAGCCTGCGAAATAGGCGTCCTGCGTGCCCGACGGGCTGTAAAGGCGGACGGCCGGCGAGTCCTTGGCGATCGTTTCCTTATAGGTCGGCAGCACGATGTCATCGATGCGCGCGCCCTTGAGGTTGATCGAGCCGGTCAGCTTGGGCGTGCGGATGGGAATGCGCGGGCTTTCCCTGAGCACAAGCGCGCGGTCGCGGATCGCGGCGGGGCTGTCTGCGGCGGGGTCCGCATCGGGCCGGGCGACGGGCACCTGCTTGCCGTCCTCGATCTTCGTTGCGGGCGGATTGGCCGTGGGGAAGAAATAGTTGGAGATATAGGGCCAGCCGAAAAGGATCGCCGCGGTCAGCAGCACCGCCAGGATGATATTCTTCTTGTCGTCCACGCTTTTCGGCTCCGCCGTCTTGTGATCTGTCGTGTCAGGGCACCGGATCGTAGCCCGATCCGCCCCATGGGTGGCATCGCATTAGCCGCTTGAACCCCAACCAGCTACCCTTGATCGCGCCATATTTGCGCACGGCCTGAATCGCATATTCCGAACAGGAGGGCGCATAGCGGCAGGTCGGCGGCAGGATTCGCGACGGACCAAGTTGCCAGAAACGCGCGATCAGGATGAGCAGGCGCGCGATCATCGGGGGCTGCCGGGACTTTTCGCGCGCGCAGGCTTGCCCTTGCGGTGCGCGGGATCGCGCGGCGCATCGACCGGCCGCGTCATGATCTTGCCAAGCGCCTTTTCCAGTTCAGCACGCAGCAGGGAGAAGTCCCGCTCAATCCCGCCTTCCCGGCCGATCAGCACATGATCGGCGCCGGCAATGCCAAGGGCGGGCAGCAATTCGCGCGCCAGAACGCGAAAACGGCGCTTCATCCGGTTGCGGATGACAGCGCCGCCAATCTTTTTCGTGACCGTGATGCCATAGCGCATCGCCGGATCACCATCGCCGCGTTCGCGCACCAGCAGGACAAAGCCCGGCATCGGCGCACGCCGTCCGCGATTCGCCGCCAGAAAATCTGCGCGCCGGACCATGATGGCCGGCGCGACAGGCTGATCCGGCGATGATGTCAGGCGCAGAGATTCTTGCGGCCGCGGGCGCGACGGGCGCGCATCACATTGCGGCCGCCGGGGGTCGCCATGCGGGCGCGGAAACCGTGACGGCGCTTCCGAACCAGATTGCTCGGCTGAAAGGTGCGCTTCATCGTTCATTCCTCAAAAACAACAAGAGAATCGGGTGTGACAAAAAAGGGCCGCTTACGCAGCGGCCGCCAGTCAGGGGGCGTCCGATAGGGAAAAGGGATGGGGAAGTCAATGGCGGGGAAGGCAGGCAGTCCGGCAATCGGTATGACTTACTTGCCGCGCGCCGTTGCCACACCTTCCTTGAGCGCATCATAGCCGACCGCGCCGCTCAGCACCTGATCGCCGATGACGAAAGTGGGCGTGCCGGTCGCCTGCAATTTCTGGGCGAGCGCGATGTTCGACTGGATTTCCGAATCATATTTGCTGGACGCCATCGCCGCTTCGGCATCCGCCTTGCTGATCCCGGCCTTTGCCGCTGCGGCGAGGATGGTGTCGCGCGTCACGCGCCCGGCGGCGTAGAGCGCCTTGTGATAGGGCATATACTGGCCGCGCTCGGCCGCGAGCAGCGACACCTTGGCCGCGTCGCCGCTTTCTTCCGACAGGATCGGCAACTCGCGATAGACGACCTTCACCTTCTTGTCCGACCCCACCAGCTTGCCTAGATCAGGCAGCGAGGCACGGCAATAACCGCAGGCATAGTCGAAAAATTCGACCACGGTGACGTCAGCGTCCGCCGCCCCTTCCCATGCGCCGGCATAGGGGGTTTCGAGCGCGCTGCGGCTGGCGTCGATCACGCTGGAGAGGCGCTTGGATTGCAGCTTCTCGATCGCCTGCGGAATGATTTCGGGATGCTCCAGAATATAATCATGGACGATCTGCTCGATCGCGGCCTTATCGGTCGCGCCGACGCTGGCGGGAGCCTGAACGGCGAGCGCGGCGCCGGCAGCGGCGGCGATGAAGGCGAAAGCGCCAAGGGTCATCTGGATGGTCCTGTTGGAAAGGGCCGCACGAAAGCTCGGCCGGTTCTGATTTGTCATTGCTATCTTTTCTTCCGCTGCTGCTCGACCGCGGCGCGCGAGGTCATGGCGATATCCTGCGCGCGCAGATAGTCAACCGTGCCGGGCTGCAATCCCTGCACCGCAACGTCGGCGCTGCGCAGCGCCAGATTATGATCGCCCATCATCGCATAGCGTTCCGCCGTGGCGAGCGCGGCGCGCGGCGTGTCGCCGCGCCGCTCGTAAACGACACCCAGCTGATACCAGGCAAAGGGATTTTCGCGATCACGCTGTACTGCCACGCGCAACACCTGTTCGGCCTCCGCAAAATTGGCCGGGTCCTCGGTCGCGATGAGCGCGTGAGAAAGAAGCACGGAAATCAGCGGCTGATTGGTGATCTTCACCGCTTCGCGCAGCGGCGCGATCGCGTCAGCGGGCCGCCCGCTCTCCAGCAGGATCTGGCCCTTCAATTCCAGGAAATAGGGATCATGCGGCGCGGCGGCGAGCAACGCATCGGCCTCGGCCAGCGCCTTTTGCGGATAGGCGCTTTTGTGCCAGGCATAGGCCCGGGCATAATGGGCGGGGAGCGACTGATCGCTTTCGGGATATTTGATGAGCGTTTGCTGCGGTTCGGACACGAAGCCGATCAGCTTCGCCTTGATCCGCTCGAACCGCGCCTCCAGCTGCGGGTCGACCGACCTGTCCCAGGCGGGATCGACCTCATAGACCTCCCGCAGGACGCTGATGCGTTCGCCCGACAGCGGGTGGGTGCGCCCATAGCTATTGTCCTGCGGAATGGCCAAGCGATATTCCTGATTTTGCAGCTTCTTGAAAAATTCAAGGCTCCCCCGGCCACTGATCCCGGCACTGTGGAGATAGCGCGCGCCGGCAAGGTCGGCGGAGCTTTCCTGCGCACGGGAGAAGGCAAGGAATTTGCTCATCGCGGCCTGCTGGCCAAGGCCCATGATACCCATGCCCGCTTCCGCGCCGCCCGCCGCGATCGCCGCCGCGCCGAGTACCAGGCTGAGCAGGGTGACGCTTGTCGCGTCCTTGATCCCCTCGCCCGAGCGGATGATGTGCCCGCCCTCGATATGTCCCAGTTCGTGCGCGACCACGCCCTGCAACTGATTCACATTGTCCGCCTGCGCGATCAGGCCGCTATGAACCCAGACATATTGGCCGCCGGCGACGAAGGCGTTGATTTCCGGGTCGTTGATGACGAGGACCTGGACATTTTTCGGCGTCATGCCCGCCGCCTTGACCAGCGGCGCGGACATGTCGGCCATGAAGGCTTCGGTTTCGGCATCGCGCAAAATCTGCTGAGCGAGCGCGGGGCGGGTCATCAGCGCAAGCGACGCCAGCGCAAGAGCCAGAAACTGGAGCAAACGGGCCATCACCCGCCGCCCTTGCCATGGCCGTCCTGAACGCGCCGTGAAGCGCGCCACAAGGAAAAGCGCCGCTGCGCACCGGGGGGAACCGGACGGGCAGCGGCGCTTCATATTCCAACTCTTCGCGTGCTTACTGACCGAAGGTGCGCTGCCACCAGCCGCGACGGGGCGCACCATCGGCGTCCTCGCCTGCTGCATCGCCGTCGGCAGCGGCGGCATCGCCGTCGGCAGCGGCGGCATCGGCTGGCACCGGTTCCGCCGAAGCGGTCGGCTCGGGCTGCGCGACAGGCGCAGCGTCAGCCGGGGCCTGCGGTACAGCTTCGACGGCGGGCTCCGCCGCCTCTGCCTCGGCAGCGACCACCTTCTTGCGGCGCGTGCGCTTGGGCTTGGCTGGCGCGGCATCTGCGTCGGCGGCCGGCGCATCTGCTGCCGGCGTATCGGCTTCAGCCGCCGCGCCTTCGCTCGCCACCGCCTTCTTGCGACGCGTGCGCTTGGGCTTTGCCGGCGCGGCATCCGCTTCGGGCGCGGGTGCAGGCTCTTCCGCCGCGACCGGAGCGACGTCGGCCGGAGCCTCGGTCGTTGCCGCTGCCTCGGCGGTGTCCGTGTCCGCTTTCTTGCGGGCGCGGGGACGGCGACGCGTCTTGGGCGCTGGTTCGGCCGCTTCCTCGCTTACCGGCTCAGCGGCAGGGGCTTCTTCGGCGACCGGTTCTGCAACCGCTTCCTCGGCGTCGGCCGGGGCCGTTGCATCGTCCTGCTCGATCGCGGCGGTTTCGCCCGCTTCGCGCCGACGGCGGCCACCGCGACGACCACGACGGCCGCGACGGCGCGCGCCGCCTTCTTCACCATCGGCATCGCCCGCGTGCGCGGCGACATCGCGATCCTCGGCTTCATCGCCGTCCTCGGCGTCGGTCTCGTCACCGGACTCATTATCATCCGTTTCCGCTTCGGAGCCGGCATCGCGCTGGTCCTCGCGCTGGCCGCCCCGGCGACGGCGACGGCGACGGCGACGGCGGCCGCCTTCGCGATCCTCGTCCCCCCTGTCGCCCCGCTCCTCGCGCTCGGCGCTGTCCTCGGCGTCCTCGACCTCTTCGATGTCGTCGTCATCCTCGGGCAGGTCGATATCGTCATCATCCTCGACCAGCGGCGCGTAGGTGACGACACGCTCCGGACGGGGGCCGCTGGCTTCGACCGACATGCGCGCACCCTCAATCTCGCCATCGGGCAGGATTTCGATGCGCACGCCATAACGCTGCTCGATCTCGTCCAATTCGCGGCGCTTGTTGTTGAGGACGTAGAAGGCCGCTTCCTGGCTGGCGCGCAGGGTGATGAGGTTGCCGCGACCGCGCGCCGCTTCCTCCTCCAGCATGCGCAGCGCGCTGAGGCCCGCTGACGACGCCGTGCGGACAAGGCCGGTGCCCTCGCAATGCGGACATTGGCGGGTGGAGGCTTCCAATACGCCGGTGCGCAGCCGCTGGCGGCTCATTTCCATGAGGCCGAAGCCAGAAATGCGGCCGACCTGGATGCGGGCGCGATCGTCCTTGAGCGCCTCCTTCATCGCCTTTTCGACCTTACGGATGTTGGAGTTCATCTCCATGTCGATAAAGTCGATGACGACGAGGCCCGCCATGTCGCGCAGGCGCAGCTGACGTGCGATTTCGCGCGCGGCTTCCAGGTTGGTTGCGACGGCGGTCTGCTCGATGCCATGTTCGCGCGTCGACCGGCCGGAGTTGATGTCGATCGACACCAGCGCCTCGGTCGGGTTGATGACCAGATAGCCGCCCGATTTGAGCTGGACGACAGGGTTGTACATCGCCGCCAGCTGATCCTCGACACTGGCGCGCTGGAACAGCGAGACAGCGTCGGCATATTGCTTCACGCGCCGGGCATGGCTCGGCATCAGCAGCTTCATGAAGTCCTTGGCGGCCTTGTAGCCATCCTCGCCCTCGACGATGACTTCCTCGATATCCTTGTTGTAGATGTCGCGGATGGCGCGCTTGATCAGATCGCTGTCATTGTGGATCAGCTCGGGCGCCGACGCCTGGAGCGTCTTTTCGCGGATCTCGTCCCACAACCGCGCGAGATAATCGAAGTCGCGCTTGATTTCGGGCTTGGTGCGCTGAAGTCCCGCCGTGCGAACGATGCAGCCCATGGAGGAGGGCAGGTTCATCTCCGCGATGATGGTCTTCAACCGCTTGCGATCGGCCGCGTTGCTGATCTTGCGGCTGATGCCGCCGCCATGCGACGTGTTGGGCATGAGCACGCAATAGCGGCCCGCCAGCGACAGATATGTGGTCAGCGCCGCACCCTTGTTGCCGCGCTCTTCCTTGACGACCTGCACCAGCAGCACCTGGCGGCGCTTGATGACGTCCTGGATCTTGTAACGGCGACGCAGGGCCATGCGCTTGCGACGCAGTTCGTCCGCAGCATCGTCGCCATTCTTCCCGCGCTTGCGGCGGCCACCCTTGGCGGCTTCGGGCGCCGGGCTCTCGGCATCCGCCTCGGCCGCGTCCTCATCCTCATGATGATGAGTCGCCTCGACCAGCTCGACGCCGTCCTCGCCCGCGTCCTCGTCATCCTCGATTTCGGCGCGCAACGCGGCCTCTTCCTCGGCATGGGCGCGCTCTTCCTGCAGCAGCGCCTCACGGTCCTCGCGCGGGATCTGATAATAATCGGGGTGAATTTCGCTGAAAGCCAGGAAACCGTGACGGTTGCCGCCATAATCGACGAAGGCGGCCTGGAGCGAAGGCTCCACGCGCGTCACTTTGGCGAGATAGATATTGCCCTTGAGCTGCTTGTGCTCGGCCGATTCGAAATCGAACTCCTCGATCCGGTTACCTTTGACGACCGCGACCCGGGTTTCTTCCCGGTGGCGCGCATCGATCAGCATACGCATTGTCATTTATAAGTCTCCGGCGTGCGCGGGCTGCGGCATGAAGCCGCGCCGCCACGCGATAAGAAAAGAATGCCGGCCGGCGCGCGCCATCGGGCGCGGCGCAGGCAAGCATCCGGTTTTGAAGGAAAATCTGCGCGTCTGCTGCATCGGCAGGGCCGGACAAGGCGCCGGGCCGCACCATCCACACCGCCATGCCCGTTACCGGGGCAAGCGTGGATGGAAAATCATGCCTCATGCAGCGTCAACCTGTTCTGTCTCGCCCGCACAACAGCGGGCGCTCGTCTGACCTGAAGACTGACCGAACATACGGCAATTCTTGCAGGAATGGGAATGGTTAGCAGTCAATAGCCCGGGCGGCAACGGTTGGTCGAAATATTATGCCTTTGCGCCGCCTCCGCCATCGGCGTCATGCGCCAGCATGGTGAAGATGTCGTTAACCAGCTCATTTTACCGGGTTAAAAGAGGGCGATGCTTAATCCGGTGTTCAGCGTGGGGACGCTGGACGGGTCAACGTCGATGATATTTGGCTGGACGGCCGACAGGCCTGCGGTGCACAAGCGGCGCATGTTGCAGAGCCTTGCCTTGGCAAGCATTCTTCTTTCCTCCCCCGGCCAGGCGGGCGGCATCGCCGGCGTCGATGTGCAGGGGGACCGGGTGGTGGTGCGTTTCGATGAGCGGGTGGAGGGCGCGTCCGCCTTCCTGCTCGACGGACCGCAGCGCATCGCCCTTGATATCGATGGCGCGCAAACGGGGCGCTTTCCCTTTTCGCCGGGCAATGGCGCGGTGGCGAGTGTTCGTCAGGGACAATTGAGCCCGGAACGCGCGCGGGTGGTGCTCGACCTTGCCAGCCCGGCGACGCTGGCCGAGGCGCGCATCGCGCCGGACGGCAAATCGCTGAGCTTCGCGATCCAGGGCGTAAGCGACAGCCGCTTTCGTAGCGAACTGGGCCGCGGCCGCATGGCGTTCGACGCGCCGGCCGACATGGCCGCGCGCCCGCAAAAGCGGCTGCATTCGATCACCGTGCCGATCCCGCCTGCCGCGCGCGGCGTCGCCCTGCCGCCGGTCCAGGGCGTCAATGACGGCGCGCGTCCGCTGGTGGTGATCGACGCGGGCCATGGCGGCCATGATCCCGGCGCGATCAACAAGGATAATGGCAAACGCGAAAAGGACGTGACGCTGGCGATCGCGCAGGCGATCCGCGATCAGCTGGTCAAGGGCGGACGGGTGCGCGTCGCGCTGACGCGGGACGATGATCGCTTCCTGGTGTTGCAGGAACGCTATGGCATTGCGCGCAAGATGGGCGCGGACCTGTTCATTTCTATCCATGCCGATGCCGCGGAAAACACCGACGCGCATGGCGCGACGGTCTACACATTATCGGAAACCGCGTCGGACCGGGAAGCCGCGCGCCTGGCCGCGCGCGAGAACAAGGCCGACATCATCAACGGCGTCAATCTGGGCGGCCAGTCGGGCGATGTGTCGTCGATCCTGATCGACCTGACGCAACGCGAATCGCTCAACATATCGTCCAGTTTCGCGCGGTTGCTCCAGCGCGAGGCATCGCCCTATGTGCCCTTTCGCAGCGCCTATCATCGCTTCGCGTCGCTGATGGTGCTCAAGGCCCCGGACACGCCGTCGATCCTGTTCGAAACCGGCTATATCAGCAATGAAGCGGACTCTGCCTTCTTGTCCTCGCGCGAGGGGCAGCAGAAAATCGCGCGCGGCGTGGCAAAGGCGATCGAAGTGCATTTCGCGCGCAAGCTCGCGATGAGCGGCGTGGCGGCGGGCGGCTGATGGCGCGGCCCGTCGAAACGCCACTGGCCTTAGCAGCGATTTGACCCTAGAGCCTCTTCCCCATGGAAGAGGCCCATTCCGATACCGCCCCGACATCCTTTGCCTATCGCCTGCGCCGTGACGCGGGCGGCGCCATGGCGCGGCTGCGGCCGCTATGGGGCCGGCGGCTGTTCCGCTGGCTGGCGATCCTGCTAGGCGGATTCCTGCTCGCGATCTTCCTGTTCTGGCTAATCTTCGCGCGCGGCCTGCCCGATGCGGCGACATTGCTGGAATATGAGCCGCCGCTGCCCACCATGGTGCGCGACATCAACGGACAGCCGGTGCACAGCTACGCCCGCGAACGGCGGGTGCAGTTGCAATATAGCGATTATCCCCCGCTGTTGATCCGCGCCTATCTGGCGGCGGAGGACAAGACGTTTTTCGAACATCATGGCGTCGATTTTCCGGGCTTTGCCGGCGCGGTCGCGGACTATGTCAGCAAGCTGGGATCGGGCCAGCGCGCGCGCGGCGGGTCGACCATCACGCAGCAGGTGGCCAAGAACCTGCTGATCGGCGACGAATATTCGCCCACGCGCAAGGTCAAGGAGATGATCCTGGCCTGGCGCATGGAAAATGTGCTGTCCAAGCAGCAGATATTGGAACTCTACCTCAACCAGATCTTCCTTGGCCGCAACGCCTATGGCGTGCAGGCGGCGGCGCGCGCCTATTTCGACAAGGATGTCGCCGACCTCAGTCTGCCTGAAATGGCCTATCTGGCGATCCTGCCCAAGGGGCCGGCCAATTATCGCCCCGAAAGCGAGACCGGCCACGCCCGCGCGATCGAACGGCGCAACTGGGCGCTGGGCGAAATGGAGCGCAATGGCTGGATCTCCGCCACGCAGCGCGCGCAGGCGCAGGCGCAACCCCTGGGCACCGTCACTGTGCGCGGATCGAGCTTCGACGCGCGCGCAGGGGGCTATTATATGGAAGAGGTACGCCGTCGCCTGATCGACCGCTTCGGTGAAAAGGCGCAGGACGGCCCCAATAGCGTCTATGCCGGTGGCCTGTGGGTGCGCAGCCCCTATGATCCCGTGGCGCAGGAACGCACCAAGGATGCACTGCGCAACGGATTGCTGCGCTTTGGCGCGGGGCGCGGTTGGTCTGGTCCGGTGGGCCATATCGATCCCGACCGGGGCTGGGAGCGTGAACTGGCCGCCAGCTATGTCGGCGTCGATTATGAGGGCTGGCGCATCGCCGTCGTCATCGATCGATCATCGTCCCAGGCGCAGATCGGCTTTTCGGACGGCAGCACCGGCACCCTGCCCGCGTCGCTGGCGCAGACGCCCTATCGCCGAACCGGCGGCCCCGCCTTTTCCGCGTTGAAGGCCGGCGACCTGATTGTCGTGGCCAAGAATGGCGAAGACTGGGCTTTGCGCACCGTCCCGGAAGTGTCAGGCGGCATGGTGGTGCAGGAAGTGCATTCCGGCCGTATTCGCGCGATGCAGGGCGGGTTCGATTCCCGCCTGTCCTCCTATAACCGCGCGACGCAGGCGCAGCGCCAGCCCGGCTCCACGATCAAGCCCTTCGTCTATGCCGCCGCGCTGGACAATGGCATGACGCCCGCGTCGATCATCGTCGATGGGCCGTTATGCGTTTACCAGGGTGCGGGGCTGGGGCAGAAATGCTTCCGCAACTTTTCCGGCGGCAGCGCCGGGCCGCAGACCATGCGCTGGGGCGTGGAGCAGTCGCGCAACCTGATGACGGTGCGCGCCGCCAGCCAGACCGGCATGGACCGGGTCGTGCGCACGATCAAGGCGATGGGGATTGGCGATTATCAGCCCTACCTCTCCTTCGCGCTGGGTGCGGGCGAAACGACGGTGGAGCGGATGGTCAACGCCTATGCGACGCTGGCGAACCAGGGAAAACAGAATCCGTCCAAGGTGATGGATTATGTGCAGGACCGGCGCGGCAAGGTGATCTGGCCCGAACGCTGGCGCCCGTGCGACGGATGCAACATGGCCAATTGGGACGGAAAGCCCATGCCGCGCTTCGGCTTTGAAGGGCGGCAGGTGATGAACCCGATGACCGCCTATCAGGTCGTGCATATCGCCGAAGGCGTGGTGCTGCGCGGGACCGCCACCGTGCTGGCCGACCTCAAGCGCCCGCTGTTCGGCAAGACAGGCACGACCAACGGTCCCACCAATGTCTGGTTCGTGGGCGGATCGCCCGACCTGGTCGCGGGAGTCTATGTCGGCTATGACAAGCCCCGGAGCCTGGGTGGATGGGCGCAGGGCGGCCGCATCGCCGCGCCGATCTGGAAGGCGGCGATGGCGCCGATCCTGGAAACCATGCCCAAGACGCCCTTTGTCGCGCCGGCGGGCATCCGCATGGTCACGATCGACCGTCGTTCGGGCAAGCGCGTCTATGGCGTGTGGCCAACCAACGATCCCAAACCCGCGGTCATCTGGGAAGCGTTCAAGCCCGAAACCGAGCCGCGCCGGTCGATCCGCAAGGAAGAGGCCGAAGCGCAGGCGAAGGCGGCCGATGCCAAGGCGGCAGCCGCCGTGGCGCGCGGGCGGCAGCGTACCGACGCCGACTTCCTGCAGGATCAGGGCGGGATTTACTGACGGGCGCCTTCGTGCGGAGGCGCCCGCTTCATTTGTACAGGATCGTGTCGGAACCGGACACCATGAGCTGGGACAACTCATATCCCGGCGGCGCATCCGTCAGGTCGTGCTGGCGGCTGATGAGCGTCCATATGTCGCGCGAAAAGCCCGCCGCCTTGACGTCGCGGTAGAACATGTCTGCCGAATAGCGGTTCAGCGTCAGATATTCCCTCCACATATGACCTAGGATCATGTTGGGGTGCACAACCGACTGCTCGTGTGCCGTCTTTTCAATGATGGCGCGCATCGCCGCCCTGTCATGCGTCAGATGCGCGAAAGGCACGGGGACGAAATCCGACAGATGACTGCCGAAATAGGAATGGAACCAGGGGAAAACCTTGATGAAGGCGACCCCGCCTGTCCTGAGCACGCGCTTGATTTCGGCCAGCACAGCGGGGACATCGGCGACATGCTCCATGACGCCCCAGCAGAATATGATGTCGAAATGCGCGTCCGGAAACGGCATGGATTTGCCGTCATAGACGACAGCGGTGACACGATCCCTGAAATTGGCGGCGTCGGGAAAACCGCCATCGACCAGGGTCTTGAGGCTTTTGTCCGGGTCTGGCTTGGTAATATCAAGACCGATAACCTCCTCTGCGCCGCGCGAGGCGAGGCCATAGGTCATCAACATCTCGCCGCACCCCAGGTCCAGGATGCGTTTCCCTTCCAGACTGCCGATGGCCGCGACAAATTCGTCGACGACGCCGACATAATGGTTGCGGACCCATTCGTTCATGTCCGGCAGAAAACTGATATCGTCGTCGGTGCTCTTTTGCTGGTCGGGAACGGGCTGTCGCTCCGTTTTCGCTTCACCACCCTTGAATTTGCGCGCAATATGGCGTCGTATCGATGATAGTCGCAATCGTCATTCCTTCGTGACCCGCCAAAGACAGCCGGACAATACGGACATGTCCCTGCCAGCCCCAGCATTATGAACGATATGCCTTTTTTCCGATCGGGATGAAATGATCGCTGACAGCCGCCCCCGCCGGATCGCCCGCGCCGTCCTGGCATTGGCCTATCTGATCGCAGGGGTAGCGCATTTGCGTTCGCCAGGGGGATTCATCGCGATCACGCCCGACTGGGTGCCCTATCCCGCCACTGTCATCTGGCTGACCGGCATCGCCGAAATCGCCGGGTCGATAGGCCTGATGCTGCCGCCCTTTCGCCGCGCCGCAGGCATCGGACTGGCGCTCTATGCCCTGTGTGTATGGCCAGCCAATATCCATCATGCGCTCAGCGACATTCCGCTGAACGGCGTGCACCTGAGCTGGTGGTATCATGGACCAAGGCTGGCGCTGCAACCGGTCATCATCTGGTGGGCGCTGTGGGCGAGCGGGGTGACCGACTGGCCATTTGCGCGGCGGCGCTAAGGCGGTTGTCTTTGCCGCCCGCCCCCCTAGGGTGAGGCCAAAGTCCTGAACAAGCGGAGCAAGGCGGCGTGACCCGGCATATTCCCTGGATAGTGACAGCCATTATCGGCGTCGTGGCCCTGACCGTCGTGGCGATTTCACGGGGGGAAAGCGTCAACGCCCTGTGGATCGTCGTCGCGGCAGTCAGCTGCTTCCTGGTCGCCTATCGCTATTATGCGCTGTTCATCGCGCGGCATGTCATGCGGATAGATCCTGCACGGCCCACCCCCGCCGTGCGGCGCGCCGATGGCCTGGACTATGTCGCGACCGACCGCACCGTCCTGTTCGGCCATCATTTCGCCGCGATCGCGGGCGCCGGGCCGCTGGTAGGGCCCGTGCTCGCCGCCCAGATGGGCTATCTGCCCGGCACGCTGTGGATCATCTTCGGCGTGGTGCTGGCCGGCGCGGTGCAGGATTTCATGGTCCTGTTCATTTCCATGCGCCGCGACGGCAAGTCGCTGGGCGAACTCATCCGCATGGAGATGGGTCAGGTTGCCGGCACGATCGCCCTGCTCGGCGCGTTCATGATCATGGTCATCATTCTGGCCGTGTTGGCGCTGATCGTGGTCAAGGCGCTGGCCGAAAGCCCCTGGGGCATGTTCACCGTTGCGGCCACCGTGCCGCTCGCCATGGCAATGGGCGCCTATACACGCTGGATCAGGCCGGGCCGGATCGGCGAGGTGTCGGTGCTGGGCCTCATCGGTCTGATCGCCGCGATCATGTACGGACAGGCGGTTGCGCAATCTCCGACCTGGGGGCCGGCCTTCACCTTCACGCCGATACAGCTTTGCTGGATCCTGATCGGCTATGGCGCGGTGGCGTCCGTGCTGCCTGTCTGGCTGTTGCTCGCGCCGCGCGACTATCTGTCGACCTTTCTCAAGATCGGGGCAATCGCCGCACTCGCCATCGGCATCGTCATCATGGCGCCGCCGCTCCAGATGCCGGCGCTGACGCGATTCGTCGCCGGCGACGGGCCGGTCTGGGCCGGTGGCCTGTTTCCCTTCCTGTTCATCACCATCGCCTGCGGCGCGGTGTCGGGATTTCATGCGCTGATTTCCAGCGGGACTACCCCCAAGCTGATCGCCAGCGAAGGCGACGCGCCCATGATCGGCTATGGCGCGATGCTGATGGAGGCGTTCGTGGCGATCATGGCGCTGGTCGGCGCGTCGATCCTCGACCCGGGCATCTATTTCACCATGAACAGCCCGACGGCTTTGATCGGCACTGACGCCGCCAGCGCGTCCGCCGCCGTCACCGCCATGGGTTTTCCCATATCGGCCGATACCATCGCCCAGACAGCGCGGGATGTGGGCGAACATACGATCATCAGCCGCGCGGGCGGCGCGCCGACGCTAGCCGTAGCAATGGCGGAAATCTTCAGCCATGTCGTAGGCGGGCCGGCAATGAAGGCCTTCTGGTATCATTTTGCCATCCTGTTTGAAGCGCTGTTCATCCTGACAGCCGTCGACGCGGGCACGCGGGCGGGTCGCTTCATGTTGCAGGATCTGATCGCCCTTGTCGTCCCGGCCTTCAAGCACAGCGACAGCCACATGCCCGGCATCATCGCCACTGCCCTGTGCGTCGCGGCCTGGGGGTTTTTCCTCTATCAGGGCGTCACCGATCCGCTGGGAGGGGTGAATACCTTGTGGCCGGTGTTCGGCATTTCGAACCAGATGCTGGCGGCGATTGCGCTGATGCTGGGCACCGCCGTGCTGTTCCGCATGAAGCGGGACCGGTTCGCCTGGGTGACGATGCTGCCAACCGTCTGGCTGCTGATCTGCACATTGTCGGCAGGCTGGCTCAAGCTGTTTTCCGCTGATCCCAAGGTTGGTTTCCTGGCGCATGCCGCGAAATTCAGCGAAGCGGCAGAAGCCGGCACGCTGCTTAGCCCGGCGAAATCCATGGGCGAGATGCAGCGCATCATCTTCAACGATCGAATCGATGCCGCGTTGGTGGGCCTGTTCCTGGCGGTTGTCCTTGCGATCCTCTATTTCACCATCCGCACCTGTATCGCGGCCCGGCGCAGCGCCGCCCCTACGGCATGGGAGATCCCTACCAGTCTGGCACCGGCGCGATGACGGGGTTTATCAAAAAGCTGCGGCAGGCGGCCCATATGATGGTTGGCATCCCCGATTATGACGCCTATCTGCGCCATATGGCCGATCACCACCCCACCAAGCCGGTGATGGACCGCACCAGCTTTTTCCGAGACCGGCAGCAAGCCCGTTATGGAGGACGCAATGGAGGCCGGTGCTGCTAATCTTGCAATTATATTACAAATATTTGCAATTTTACGAATATAAAGTTTAATAGATTGCCCGTTTTTCTATTGCTGTTTCCCGACGCTCTGATACGGGGCGGCCGTCACTGGTGCCCGACAGCTTCAGGACACGCCCCCTGCCCATCCCTTGCGGCGGGGGGCGCCCATCCCTAACCCTTTGCGTTGAAACCCGCAATCATGCCTGCCGTGATTGACAGGGCGATTTCTGCGGGACCGATCGCGCCGATATCCAGCCCTGCCGGGCCGTCGATTCGCGCAAGCGCATCCGCGTCAAACCCCGCGGCGGTCAACCTGTCGAGCCGCGCCGCATGGCTGCGCCGCGAACCCAGGGCGGCGATATAGCCGGTCGGCGCGTTCAACGCGGCCGTCAGCGCGGGGTCGTCGATCTTGATGTCATGGCTGAGCGTCACGACCGCCGTCGATTCACCGGGATGGCACGCGGCAATGGCGTCATCGGGCCAGCGATCGTCCAGTTCCACGCCCGGAAACCGCTCCGCCGTCAAGAAGCGCCCGCGCGGATCGATCACGACCGGGGCAACCCCGATCGCCTGGGCCAGGGGAACCAGCGACTGGGCGATCTGCACCGCGCCGACGATCAACAGGCGGCGCGGCGGATCGTAGCGGTTGAGGAATGCGCCCTCCCCATCGCCCTCGCGTGTCTGGCCAGTGGCAAGATCGGTGGCCAGCGTCGCAGCCCGTCCCACTGCGCTGGCCTTCGCCACAAGGTCGAACAGATGGGGCGGAAAGCCTGCGTCCGATACCGGCTGCACCAGCACTGCGATCTCGCCGCCGCACGGCAAGCCGACATCCCAGGCATCGCCGTCCGCAACGCCATAGCGGTGCACATGCGCGGGCCGGCCGGCAATGACCTCCGCCGCGCGTTGCAACACGTCGGTTTCCACGCACCCGCCCGAAATGCTTCCTTCCAGTCGGCCATCCTGGTGCACCAGCATATGGCTGCCACGCGGGCGCGGCGCGGAACCCCAGGTGGAAATCACGGTCGCCAGTGCCATCGGCGCGCCGCGCCATTCGATCGCCTTGCGAATCACCGCGCCATTGTCGTTCAAAACATCCTGCTCCCGGTTCGTGCCCAGCATCGCGCTGCCGCCAAGCAATGGGGATGAAGCGGGGCTAGTGCAAGCGCCGGCCCGTCCATACGACGCGTCCGACGATGTCGACCAGTGCCGGGTCGATGTCGGTCCAGTCGGGATAATGGGCATTGTCGCTCAAGACGCTGAACCGACCCCGCAGCGGCCCCATGGCGATGCGCTTCACCATCAATACGCCATCCAGCCGCAGCACATAGACGCCATCGCGCAACCGGTCGGCGTCATCATCATGATCCACCATGATGTCGTCCCCGTCGCTCAGCGTCGGCGCCATCGATTCGCCATCGACGCGAATGATCGAGACGCGCTGCGGCCGCACCCCCAGATGGCGGAGCCAGCGCGCGTCGAAGGCCATGACGCCGGCCGTACGCTCATCATCATCCAATGTGCCGCCGCCGGCCGACGCACCCAGCGCCAGCCGCGGAACGGAAACGACGGCGGGCAGACCGCGACCGCGCAAGGGCGCAGGAGCGGCGGACGCCACCCCCCCCAGCATATCTTCCGACACGCCGAAATAGCGCGCCAATACGCGCCGATCATCCTCGTCCAGCTTGCGCGGCGTGCCACGCTTGATGAACTGCTGAATATAAGCGGCGTTGCGGCCGATCAGGCGGGACAGATCAGCATAATTGTCCCCCCGGTCGGCAATCAGCCGTTCCAGCGTGGCGCGGGCGTCCTGCGGTTGATCCATTATCTATCCATTATCGATAAGATTTTTCCTAGACAAGTAGGAAAATCGCGCAGAGGAGATAGGAATATGCATAGCGGCTCGCATGGGGCGAGTCGCCTTTAACGGGGAGATACGGGCTGATGCTGCTGCCATTGATCGAAACTTTCCTACGTCAACACGACATGCCGCCGACGCGTTTCGGGCGGGACAGCGCGCGTGATCCGCGGTTGGTATTCGACCTGCGGCATGGTCGCGAGCCCGGCGCACGACTGACGAGACGTGTAGAACATTTCATGAACACTTATCGCAGGAGCCATGGCCAATGACAAGCATGGATGCGCATTTCGGCCGCCCCAATCTGCTCCGAAATAAAGATATCCGCCGCCGTGGGGCCGATCCGCTGCCGCTTCTGCTGGCGCAATTACTGCTGAGGGCAGGCCGTCCGACGGTGATCGATCGCACGACCAGCCGCCCATGGGCCAGCGCCCTGTTCGAAGGGCAGCGCCATACGATCTGGCTGCGCTTCAGCGGCGCGGAGGCGCAGAAACAAAAAGATCGGCTGCTCGCTGGTCTGGACGACGCGGAATGGACCCTACCCGGCCATTTTGTGGCAGACATCGCAGTCGATGGCGAAGGGGTTGCGGATGAGGATGTCTGGGTCCGGTTGTCGGCCCTGACCATCCGCGACTGGTAACCGCGCGAATCAGCGCCGCCGTTCCGCCATCGTGCGCAAGGTGCCGAGCGCCGCGCGCAAGGCTTCGTCCGCGTCAGGTGCGACGCTGTCGCGCACTGGCACGGCCGGTGCTACCGGCATGTCGGCCAGCACGGGCGCAGGGGTGGCGCGGCGGCGGGACGCCAGGCCCCGTTCCAACCGATCGGTCAGTTCGGCGACCGACAGGCCATGCGTGGGCAGCGGTAGCGGCGCGGGCCGGGCTGCCTCGACCGGCTCGTGATCGGCAGGTTCATCGTCCCGAAGTGCTGCGGGCTGTTCTGTGTCCGCCCGAAATGCGGACGGTTCGGCTGTTGGCTCGGCTAGATCCACCGGGCGCGCAAAGGCCGGTACGGGTTGATCCTCTTTCGCCATGTCATCAGGCGAGCGCGCGGCAAAACCCTGCATCGGCACGACAGAGCGCGCCTCTGGCTCGGGCGCGACGACCAAGGGGCGGCGCTTGGCGTCGGGCCGGGCAAAAATCTCGACCCCGTCAAAATCGCGGCTGGCGAAGATGGGCGGACGCGGCGGCGCGTCGGGATGCGCATCGGCGCGGCGAAGCGCCGGGGCCTCCGCCACGCCGGTCGGCGTAGCGCGGCCCCGCGCAAGGGCTGTCAGCTTGGAAAAGGCGAAACCCATCTGTCTTGCTCCTTGGGCGCTCTGCTGTCGCCCGTCCGTATCCCGTTCATCCTCGGCCTGGCGCGGATCGCGGACCGCCGCGACAGCCCCCGCAATCAATAGGCCCACAAACCCGGCCATCATCAGCCGCGCCGTCACCCCGAGTGGCGGCGCGGCTGCCGGCACCGCTTCGCTCAGGCCACTCGAGGCCACCAGCATTTCCAGCAGGCCGACCGGCGTCGCCAGCAAGGCGACAGCGGCAGCGACGCCTGCCAGCGCCGCCATTGCCGTTCCCCGTCTGGCGCTCGCCCTGTTCAACCTCTCGACCTTCGTTTTCGTTCACGCCGCCGCGCGACTCTCACGCGACCGTGTTAGCAACAGTTGGTAAACAGGTTCGTAACGCAGAATATTGGATGACCAGTTCCGTTCACGCTCGACATAGGCGCGCGCGACCCGGCGGCGTTCATCCCATTGCGCGCGATCGGCGAACAGGGCGGCCAGCGAATCGGCGATCGCCGCCGGATCGTCGGGGGCGAACAACATGCCCGTCACCCCGTCCTCAATTAGTTCGCGATGACCGCCGACATCGGAAGCAGCCACCAGCCTGCCCTGGGCCATCGCCTCCAGCGGCTTGAGCGGCGTCACCAGATCGGTCAGCCGCATCGCCTTGCGGGGATAGGCCAGCACATCGACTTGCGCATAATAATGTTCGACTTGATCATGCGGCACGCGGCCGACGAAGGCGATATGATCGGCGAAGGGCGACGCCATCGCCTGCGCGCGCAACGCCTGCTCCATGGGTCCGCCACCGACCAGCAGCAGCTTTGCCTGCGGCCGCGCGCGCACGAGTCGCGGCATGGCGGCGATCAGGTCGTCCAGCCCCTCATAATCATAGAAGCTGCCGATGAAGCCGACCACGTCCGCGCCGTTCAGCCCCAGCTTTGCCGTCAGGCCGGGATCGCGCGGCACCGGCGCCCCGAACTGATCCATATCGACGCCATTGGGCGACACGATGATCTTGGACGGATCAATGCCGCGCGCGACAAGATCGCCGCGCAGGCCTTCGCATATCACCGCGACCGCATCGGCATCCCGCACGGCGCGGGTTTCCAGCTGCCGCGTCAGCCAATATCGGGGGCTGCCTTCCCGCCCCGTGCCGTTGCCGACCGCCGCATCCTCCCAGAAAGCGCGGATTTCGTAGATCATCGGAATGCCGTGCCGCCGCGCGACGCGCTGCGCGGCGATGGCGTTCAGGACCGGCGAATGCGCATGAATCACATCGGGCCGCCATCGCTGCACCAGGGCCTCGATCGCTTCGGTATGGGCGGCAAGATCGCGCCACTCGCGCACCAGTGCATTGCCCGCCGCCGGCGTTCCAGGCGTGCGGTGAAAGACCAGACCGTCCACCATCTGCTCATCCGGTCCGGCGGCACTATGCCGCCGCCCGGTAATCCCGCGTACATCCCACCCCTTGGCGATCTGCGCACGCAGGATCGCCCGGGTCCGGAACGTATAGCCGCTGTGCATCGGCAGACTGTGGTCCAGCACATGAAGAATGCGAGTCATAGCCGGTCCTGTCTGCGGCAAAAGGTTTAACGGCCCGTCAACTCTGTCAGGCTAGGACACAGGTCCCGAAGCGATAGTCCAAGCGAGCCATGATAGACACTTTGTCCCTGTTGATCAGCCATGGCGTCATCCTGCTCGCCGCCTGGCGGCTTTTGCCGCGTGCCGATCTGGATCGCGATCCGCCGGCGCAGGAGCCGCATGGCGATGCGTGACCTGTTCTTCATCGCGTTTCTGGGCCTGTTCGGGTTGATGGGGCTGCGGCGGCCGTTCCTGCTGGTCGCGGTCTATGCCTATATCGACATCGTTTCGCCGCAGCGACTTTCCTATTTCCTGCTCAATTCGATTCCGATTTCCGCAATCGCCTTTGCGATGATGGTGGGCGCATGGCTGCTGGTCGATGACAAGAAGGATTGCCGTTTTTCCGCGCGGCAGGGATTGATGCTGCTGCTGCTCGCCTGGTGCGGCTATACCACGCTGACGGCCGATTTCCCGGTCGAGGCGCTGACCAAATGGAATTGGGTTTGGAAGGCGATCATCGCGGGCGTCTTCCTGCCGCTGGTGCTGCGCACGAGGCTGCGGATCGAGGCGCTGGCCCTGTTCATGGTGCTGTGCGCCAGCACGATCATCATCAATGGCGGCATGAAGACGGCCCTGTCGGGCGGCGGCTATGGCGTGCTCAACCTGATGGTTGAAAATAACAGCGGCCTCTATGAAGGCAGCATCATTTCCTGCGTGGCGATCTCGCTGATCCCGCTGATCCTGTGGCTGTCGAAACATGGCACCGTCTTCCGGCCCGACTGGAAGGTGAAGATGTTTTGCTACTGCCTGTGCCTCGCTTGCCTGCTGATGCCGGTCGGGACAGAGGCGCGCACCGGCCTTGTCTGCATCGTCATTCTGGCCGGGCTGATGCTGATGCGTTCGAAGCGCAAATTTGTTTACGGCCCGCTGATGCTGCTGGCGGCGCTGATCTCCATCCCCTTCCTGCCGGCCAGCTTCACGCAGCGGATGCAGACCATCGAAAATCACCAGGGGGATGAAAGCGCCTCTACCCGGGTCGCGGTGTGGATGTGGACGCTCGATTATGTGAAGGAGCATCCGGGCGGGGGCGGCTTCGACAATTATCTGCAGAACAGCTTTACCTATTTCGCGCAGAGCACGGTCACGGACAGCGGCGGCACGCGAGTCGAGCGGCGGTTGGTGACGGACCGGGGCCGCGCCTATCATAGCGCCTATTTCGAACTTTTGGGCGAGCAGGGCTATTTTGGCTTTGCGGTGTGGGCGTTGCTGCACCTCATCTGCTTCATCCGTACCGAAGCGATCCGCCGCGCCTATCGCAAGCGTGATGGCCCGGACGATGCCTGGGTCGCGCCCTTCGCGCTGGCGCTGCAACAAGGCCACATCATCTACATGATCGGATCGCTGTTCGTGGGCATCGCCTATCAGCCCTTCATCTTCATGATGCTGGCATTGCAGATCGGGCTCGACACCTATCTGACGCGCAAGCGCAAGGCGGCGGCCAAACAGCAACTGGACAGAGCCATCGCTCAGGGCAACGGGGCGATGGCGTGAGGGGCGATATGACGCCGCTCACCGCGGCACACGGACTGCTGCTTGGCCTGTTCCTGGCCTTGCCATGGCTGGGGCGGAGCGAATGGCTACCCTGGGGCGGGGAGGTGCTGTTCCTGGTCGGCGGATTTCAGGTGCGGGTGGCGGATCGGCGCTGGAACGCGCGTGGCGGCCCACTGGACTGGATCAGCCATATCCGCATGGCCCCGGCGCGGCTGCTGCCCTGGGGCGCAATGGCGATCATTGCCGTAATCGCGCGTCGCCCGCAGGATGCGCAGGCGATAGCCCTGGCAGCGATCCTGAGCGAAACGCTGGTCTATCCGGCTTGCGTTCGCCTGCTGGGCAAAACGACCCGCGCCATCGCCGGCGCACTTTTGTTGATACTGTTGGCGACGCTTGGGATGATGGACGGCAGCAATGCCCGCTTCGCCCTGTCATTCATGGCGGGCGTCGCGACCGGTATCCTCTGGCTTCGGGGACCGGACGGCGACCTTAGGACGACCATGCTGGCCATCACAAGTGTCGCCATCGCTGTCGGCGTGGCAGTCACAGTTCCTCAACTGCTGCCGCTCGCGTGGCCGTTGACGGCCATCAGCGCGACATTGGCGCTGGCGCATCTGTCGATGCTGCGCCGCCGCCCCATGCCGTGGCAATCAGGCGGCGACGCTATCCGTCGATTCAGGCGGGGACCGCAGCCCCTTGCGTCACCGCCTTCTTGAAGGCGTCGACAAAGGCGGGGATGTCGTCCGGGTTCCGGCTGGTGATCAGATTGCCGTCGACCACGACTTCCTGATCGACGACCTGCGCGCCGGCATTGGCAAGATCGGTACGCACGGACGGCCAGGATGTAACGGTCTTGCCATCGACGCAGTCTGCTTCGACCAAGAGCCAGGGACCGTGACAGATGGCGGCGACGGGCTTGCCCGATGCGACAAAGTCGCGGACGATGCGCACCGCGCGCTCATTGGTCCGCAGCGTGTCGGGATTGGCGACGCCGCCGGGCAGCACCAGCCCGTCATAGTCCTCGATCTTGACGGACTCCAAGGTCATGTCGGGCGTGATCGTATCGCCCTTTTCATCATGCTGCATGCCCTGGATCGGATCAGTGGCGGGCGACGCGAGCGTGACCTTCGCACCGGCGTCGATCAGCTTCTGGCGCGGCTCGAACAATTCGGACTGTTCAAACCCGTCGGTGGCGACGATCAGGATGCGGCTCTGCTCAATGGCTGGCATAAATCTCTCCTTCGTTTGGGGTGAGATCCTTCAACGGGCGAGCGCCCGCGGGGTTGCGGAACGAAGCGACGAACGGCGGGTTTTGCGGCATGAGAAGGAAAATATGGTCCAGTCCGCACTCGTCCACACGAATGATACAAGCCCCGGCATCACGCGACGCGCACTCAAACGCGGATGGGCCTATTATAACGGTGACGGGCAGCGAATCACCGACCGGGACGAAATCGACCGGCTGAACGCCATCGCCCTGCCCCCCGCCTATAGCGACTGCTGGTTCTGCGCGTCCCCCTTTGGCCATATCCAGGCGACGGGTTATGACGACAAGGGACGCAAGCAATATCGCTATCATCCCGATTTCCGCGCAGCGCAGGAAGCGGCGAAATATGCCGGCTGCCCGGACTTCGGCCGCGCCCTGCCCAGGTTGCGCGCCCGGCTGGACAGCGACCTGTCGAAGCACGGCCTGCGCAAGGACCGCACGATTGCCGCCGTCGTCCGCCTGCTGGATCTGGCCAAGCTGCGCGTGGGCAATGAACATTATGCCACCACCAACAAAAGTTTCGGCGCCACAACGCTGCGGCGGCGCCATTTTGACATCGCCGGACGCAAGATCATGCTGCGCTATCGCGCCAAATCGGGCCAGGAACGGGAACTGGCGGTGACGGATACGCGGCTGTTGCGCTTCGTGCGGCAGGTGCAGGACCTGCCCGGCCAGCATTTGTTCCAATATCTGGATGAAGACGGCGACGCCCGTCCGATCAATTCGTCCGACGTCAACGCCTATATTGCCGAGGCCATGGGCGCGCCCTTTACGGCCAAGCATTTCCGCACCTGGGGCGCGTCCGTCATCGCGTTCGAACAGCTTGCGACCGGCCCGGTGTCGCTTAAGGCAATGATCGCGCCGGTCGCTGAAGCGCTCGGCAACACGCCGGCGATCAGCCGCAAATCCTATATCCATCCGGCCCTTATCGCCTTGTGCAAGGATGGCCAGGAGGATTGGCGCAGCACGCTGCGTCTGCCGCGCCGCACCCGCTATCTCTCCCGCATGGAACGGGGCCTCATCGCCTTCCTCGACGACATCGCCGATTGTAGCCCATTGGCCGCAGCGGCTTGAATCCGACCACCGTCATGCTCTACCCCCGGAGCTAAACCGGCGGGTCCGCGATCCGCCTCGATATTCCAGCCAGCAAGACAGGACAGGCATGGCCGACGCAAAAGACCCCGCCCTCCCGACAAAAACCATGCGCGCGCCCGACTTTCAGGCGATGTGGAGAGATACGGCCGACTGGTTTGCCGTCCATTATATGCAGATCCTGATCGCCATCGGCGCGGCCATCGTCATCTATCTGCTGCTCGCCACGCTCAAGGGACTGGGCAAGCGGTACAAGGGCAGCCGCGGTGATACGATCGGCTACACCAATGTGCTGGGCCGGACGGTCTCCAAGACCACGCATTTCTTCATGGTGATGGTGTCCGCCCGGCTGGTGGCGGGTTATGCCGACGCGCCGCCCGTCGTCTATCGCACCATCGTTTTCCTGTTCACCATCGCCACCGTCTTGCAGGGCGCGATCTGGGCGCGCGAAGTCATATTGGGCCTAATCGAACGGCGCACATTGGCGGAGGATGGCCAGGGCGAAACGCTCGCCAATGCCATGGGCCTGATCCGCGTGCTGGTGACGGTGGCGTTGTTCGCGATCGCAGGGATCGTCGTGCTCGACAATCTGGGCGTCAACGTCACCGGCCTGGTCGCGGGCCTTGGCATCGGCGGCATCGCCATCGGCCTCGCCGCGCAGGGGATTTTTTCCGACCTCTTCGCAGCGCTGTCGATCATTTTCGACAAGCCGTTTCGCCGGGGCGAATCCATTTCCTATGATACGACGACCGCCACAGTGGAAAAGATCGGCCTTAAATCGACCCGGCTGCGCGCGTTGACGGGCGAGAAGAAAGTGATTTCCAACGCCAATCTGCTGCAAAAGGAAATCACCAGCTACCACACGCTCGACCATCGCCGGCTGAAATTCGCCATCGGCGTCATTTACCAGACCGCCCCGGATGTCGCCGAACAGATCCCCGACATCCTCAAGGGCATCGTCGATGATCTGGGCGGCACCTTCGTTCGGTCCGGCTTTGTCGGATTTGGCGCGTCCAGCCTTGATTTCGAGCTGGAGTTCGAAGTCTATCTTCCAGGGTGGGACGACATCTACAAAATCCGCCACAATATCGGCCTCGCCATCCTGCGTCAGTTCAACGAGCGCGGCATCGAGTTCGCCTATCCGACACAGACGACCTTCACCGCTGCACCGGACGGCCGGATGATCATGCCCTATGCGGAAGTGCAGCCGGTCAAGCGCGTCGACCTGGAGGGATGACGGCGGTCTGGCGCGCAGGCGACTCGCCTCATCGGCGCGCGCTTGCTGGGGCGAGGCCAGTTCCCTAGCGGCCTTGATCATGAAGATCATGCCATTCCTGCTCGCTGCCGCCGCTTTTGCCGCGCCTCAGGCCGCCTTGGCCCAGGGGTTGGGCGCTGAAATCAACTATGGCCGCGCCGACGGTCATTGGGGCACCGAAATCGGGGCGGGCTATGCCTTCGACATGGCCGGTTTCAGCCTGACGCCCGGCGGCGGTGTTTATCTCCGCGATGGCGACACCAAGCTCTATGGGCGGGTGGAAGCGGCCTATACCATCCCCCTGTCAGCCAGGATCGGAGCTGGTGCGCGGATTAGCGGCGACGACGTCCGCCCCTATGCCACTGTCGCCATGCCATTGCTGCCCAAGGTTCGGGCCAAGGCCAATGTCGGGCCGAAATATTATGCCCTGGGCCTGACGCTGGGTTATTGAAAGACGACCGCTAAGATACTGTCACAGGCCGGTTGTTTTACCGCAATTGCGTGCCGGATCATCTTGCACCCTATGCGCGCGCCGCATGAACGGGCATAGAGTCGCCGCCTTGCATCAGGAGATGATTGTCCGTGACGTCCCGTGAGCTTACCGGTTTCCTGCCCCTTGACGACAGGCACTTGACGGACGCGCAATGGTCGCGCCGGCTGTCCGACATGGCGTGGCGCATCGGTTTCGGGGCGATGGGCTGGCCGTGGCTGCTCGCCAGCCTGTCGGGCGGTCGCAAGGCGGACAAGCGGGCCTTGCTTGACGATTTGGGTCTTGCCCATGACGCCCTGCCGCATCTGGGAAGCTGGAAGGCGGATGTCGGCTTTTTACGGCATATTGTTCGGGAAATTGCCCGGCTGCGCCCGGCCCATGTGGTGGAACTCGGCGCGGGCGCGTCATCGCTGGTGGCTGCGCGCGCTTTGCAACTACATGGCGGCGGGCAATTGCACAGTTTCGACCAGCATGGTGGGTTCGTTGATGCGACGCGGCAATGGCTGGGCGACCATGGCCTGTCGGTCGACATTCGCCACGCTCCGCTGACGCAGGACAGCAGCGACTGGCCGGGGCGCTGGTATGCGCTGGACGGGGTGCCGGACCAGATCGACCTCATCATCATCGACGGTCCGCCCTGGAGCGTGCATCCGCTCGTGCGCGGCGCGGCAGACGCCCTGTTCGCACGATTGTCCCCCAATGGCGTCGTACTGCTGGACGATGCGGCGCGGCCCGGCGAACGACTGGTCGCGCGCCGCTGGCGACAACGCTGGCCCCATATCGACTTTCGGCTGGTAAAGGACGGGACCAAAGGGACGCTGGTCGGCCGTCGACGCGACACCTCTGTGCCGGTCGCCAATGACAACGACCGCGGCCGGACCTGGCGTCATATCCAGCGCGCCGCCGGGATCGCGGCTTTGATCGGCGCGGGTTGGATCGCGCGCGGCGAACTGGGCGAATTTCCGCAGTCCGCGCAGGCCAGCAGCTTCCTTGACGAAGCCGCCGCATCGCGCCGCGCGGGACTGTTGCGTCAGGCCATGGTGTCGCAGGTCGAAAGCGCCACCCTCAACCCGCAGGAGATCGAGAACGCCACCGGCATCGTCCTGCCCGAACTGCCGCGCGATTGGCGCATTACGGACGTTCAGCTGTTCCCGACGTCCGACAGCCCGGCCATCGCCATGGCGCTGGAAACGCCGCGCGGCGAACATCTGTCCTTTTTCGCCGACCGCGCCGAAACACCGGCCGAGGCCAAGCCCCTGATCGAACGGCGCGCCGCCGACGTCGTCGCCTATTGGGAGGTCGGGAACATGGCCTATGCCCTGACCGGGCAAGCCGCGCCGGCGCGGAT
Source organism: Sphingobium sp. UBA5915 (assembly GCF_002431195.1). Taxonomy (NCBI): domain Bacteria; kingdom Pseudomonadati; phylum Pseudomonadota; class Alphaproteobacteria; order Sphingomonadales; family Sphingobiaceae; genus Sphingobium; species Sphingobium sp. UBA5915. The sequence continues at coordinate 42,027 of NZ_DJDV01000119.1, forward strand.
CATGGAACTGGCCGGGGCCGTCGCGCCGGCGGGCTGAAGGAGCCATTGAGGGCGACAAGGCAGGCTGCTAAGCGCTCGTCATGGCGGATGACAGCAGCATTTCGAACACGCGGCCGGCGCTTGGCAATCTGGCGATGCTCTGGCGCTTCGCGCGTCGTTATCCCGGCAGGATCGCGGGCGCGCTGATCGCCCTTATCGTCTCATCAGCCGCGACGCTCGCCATTCCCAACGGATTTCGCCTGGTCATCGACAAGGGGTTCATGGGCGGCGGCGACATTGGCCGCTGGTTCGAATATCTGCTGATGATCGTCATCGTGCTGGCGCTGGCCAGCGCGCTGCGCTTCTACTTCGTATCCTGGCTGGGCGAGCGCGTCGTGGCCGACATACGCTGTGCGACGCAGGCCAATCTGCTGCGACAGGCACCCCGGTTCTTCGAAGAAAATCGTCCGTCCGAAATCGCGTCGCGCATGACCGCCGACACCGCCATCGTGGAACAGGTCGTGGGGTCGACCGTGTCGGTAGCGCTGCGCAACATGGTCACGGCGATCGGTGGCCTTGTCTACCTGTTCGCACTCGCGCCGAAACTCGCCGCGCTGCTGCTGCTCGGCATTCCGGTCGTCCTGCTGGTGCTGATCGGCCTTGCCCGGCGGGTGCGCACCCTTTCGCGCGCCAGCCAGGACCGGCTGGCCGACATTGGCAGCGCCGCGACCGAAGTGCTGGGCGCGATGAAGATCGTGCAGGCTTTCGGGCAGGAAGAGCGGGAAGCGGCCCGCTTCCGTGCGACGGTGGAACGCGGCTTTGCCACGGCGCGGCAGCGCATCCGGCTGCGCGCGATGATGACGGCGGTCGCCTTCGCGCTCATTTTCGGCGCGATTACCGGCGTCATGTGGCTGGGCGCGATCGACGTTGCCGCGGGACGGCTGTCGGGTGGCAGCATTGCCGCCTTCGTCCTGACCGGGGGCCTTGTTGCTGGCGCGTTCGGATCGCTGTCGGAAAGCTGGGGCGACCTGCTGCGCGGCGCAGGCGCGGCAAGCCGGCTGGGCGAACTCATGACCGCTGCGCCAGAGATCAGCCCGCCCGCGCGGACGCACATGCTTCCGCCGATGGAGCGCGGCGCGCGCCTGACATTCGATCAGGTGCGGTTCCACTATCCCACGCGGCCCGACCAGGCGGCGCTTCACGGCATCGATCTCGACATCCATCCCGGGGAGACGGTGGCCGTGGTCGGACCTTCGGGCGCCGGCAAATCAACGCTGATCCAGCTGGCGCTGCGCTTTTATGATCCCGATGCCGGGGCCATCCGCCTGAACGGCGTCGCCCTGCCTGATTTGGCGCCGGCGGATCTCCGGGCGATGATGGCGATGGTGCCGCAGGACAGCGTCATCTTTGCCGCGTCCGCGCGCGACAACCTGCGCTATGGGCGCTGGGATGCAACGGATGCGCAGATATGGGACGCGGCGCGGGCAGCCAATGCCGAGATGTTTCTGCGCGACCTGCCTCAGGGGCTGGACAGCTTCCTGGGCGAAGGCGGCGCGCGGTTGTCCGGCGGCCAGCGACAACGTATCGCCATTGCCCGCGCGCTGCTGCGCGATTCCCCCATCCTGTTGCTGGATGAAGCGACGTCCGCACTGGACGCTGAATCCGAACGACTGGTGCAGGACGCGCTCGCAACGTTGATGCAGGGGCGGACAACAATTGTGATCGCGCATCGGCTGGCGACGGTCCGGTCGGCCGATCGCATCATCGTACTGGACGAAGGGCGTATCGTCGAACAGGGCAACCATGCGGCCCTGATCGCGCGCGACGGCCTTTACGCCCGACTGGCGCGATTGCAGTTTCAGGATGGCATGGCCGACTGAATGGCCGGGGTCAGGCGTCGGCCTGCCGCCGCCCGATCTGCACCACATGATCCAGAATTGCAGGGTGTAACGGCCGTTCGAAGCTACAGCCTGATTCATGCCCGCGGGTCCACAGAACACGCGCGCGCCGCCCTTCAAAGCCGGGCAGCATGATCCAGAGATCATCGCCAGGGCGCAATTTCATGAAGCTTTGCAGGCGAAAGCCGGTGATGGACAAATCCGCGATGTGGCTGCTGAACCAGGTTTCGCCGGGACGACGAACCTTAATGCCGATCTGGACAGCGCGTCGTTCGGCAGCGCGGCGTTTGCGATCCTGTTCGAATTGCGGGTTAGCGCTCATGATCAGTCCTTTGCGGGACATTAGCGCGCACGGGTAAGCAAAATGTTAAACCGCTACGCGCCATGGCTTGACGATAAGGCGCAAAAAAAGGGCCGCCGATGGCGACCCTTGATCCGTGCAATCTTTATCCAATGATCTCAGGCAAGAAGCGCGAAGGGGAAGTCCTTGCGAAGCGCACCGCGCCTGAAATCAGCCGTCAGAAATTGCCATATTGTTCGTTGCCGACGAAACCCAGCTTGGTAACGCCTGCGCGCTTGATTTCCGCAAGCACCGAATCGACGACCACATAACGGGTCTGCGCATCGGGCTGGAACTGGAGTTCCGGTTCGACCGGCAACCGCAGCGACTGCTGCAGATACTGACGCAGGGTCAGCAGGTCGATCGGCGATCCGTTCCAGGTGATGACGCCACCGGCATCGATCGCAACCTTGTTCTTGACCGGGTCGATGACGCTGTCGGAAGGCGGCGCATTTTGTGGCAGGTCGATCTTCACCGCGTGGGTCTGGATCGGGATGGTGATGATGAACATGATGAGCAGAACGAGCATGACGTCGATCAACGGCGTCGTGTTCATTTCCACCATCGGTTCGCCATCTTCGGAGCCGGCACTCATTGCCATGGGAATTTCTCCTTCTTCAACCGATCAGAGGCGGACGGTGCCCGAACCGGGTTCCGGTTCAGAGATGAAGCCCACGCGGGGGAAACCGGCGCGCTGCATCGTGTAGATGGTGCCGCCAATGCACCGATAGGGTGTATTGATGTCACCGCGGATATGCACTTCGGGCAGATCTTCGGGCTTCAGATTTTCGACGCCACCCGCCTTCTTGATGTCCGCTTCCAGCTTTGCGACGGCGCGATCGAGCAGTTCGCTCGACGTCACCGGCGTCATGCCCCAGAAAACCGCACAGCTGCCGTCGGCGGCTTGCGTGATCGACAGGGAAACATTTTCCGGCTTCGTCGTGGTCGGCTCGAACTCCACCTTGGGAAGCTGCAGCTCAACCGTCTGTACGACGACCGGGACCGCGATGAGAAAGATGATGAGCAACACCAGCATGACGTCGACGAGCGGCGTCGTGTTGATGTCGGACATCGGCTTGTCGTCACCGCCGTCGGAGCCAACACTCATTGCCATTGATATTATCCTAACCTTGGTGTCGATGGCCGCCCATCAGTCTGGGAGACGGGTATGGGAGCCATGGTCGGCGGGGAACCGGGCGGTCGCAGCCGCCACCCGATTCCCGCAACCGTCGTCTTGAGACCGATCAGGCCTTGGTCGGCGTGGCGGCCGGCTTGGCAACCGGGGCGCCGGGCGCGGCAGCAACGGTCGGCTTCACGGCACCGTCCGAAACCAGATAGGCCAGCAGGTCGACGGTGAAGCCGTTCAGCTGCTCGGCGATCGCCTTGTTGCGGCGCTGCAGGAAGTTGTAAGCAAGCACCGCGGGAACGGCGACGGCCAGACCCAGAGCGGTCATGATCAGCGCTTCACCGACCGGACCGGCAACGGCGTCGATCGAGGCCTGACCGGCGGCGCCGATCTTGATGAGCGCGCGGTAGATGCCGATAACCGTACCGAACAGACCGATGAACGGCGAGGTCGAACCCACGGTGGCGAGGAACGCCAGGCCGCCGTTGAGCGACGAGTTGATCGCGCCTTCCGAACGGGCAAGCGAACCGTGCAGCCAGTCATGCGCTTCGACCGGATCCTTCAGCTTGCCATGCTCTTCCTGCGCCTTGATGCCGTCGTCGACGATCTGCTTGTAGGCCGAGTTCTTTTCGAGCTTGGCCGACGCTTCGCGCAGCGAGGCCGAACGCCAGAAGGTCGCGCGGACCTTCTTGCCCTGGCTGATCACCTTCTGCTGTTCGATCAGCTTGGTGAACAGGATGTAGAAAGTGCCGACCGACATGGCGCACAGGATGATGAATACGGTCCAGGCGATGGTGCCGCCCTGTTCAAGGGCTTCCATCAGGCCGTACGGGTTTTCGGCCTGGGGAGCCGCAGCTGCGAGATACATCAACATGTTCAAGACTTCCCTCTCAATGAGATCAAGCTTGGGAAAGGCGGCGCCGGGCGCGCGCCTCGCCCATTTGGATTATTCCGGCAGACGCCAGGTGATGCGCCCGGTGTAAGTGTCGGGCATGTCCTTACCATCGGAACCCTTCGCCGGCTTGAACCGCGCGCGGCGCGGCAGCAGGCGACAGGTGGCCTCATCGAGATCACTATGACCGGTCGAGGAGGTGATGGTGCAGTTGGTCACCCGACCGTCCGCGCCGATGTCCAGGCGGAACCCAGCAGTGCCCGAGCGTTCTTCACGCTGAGCGCGGCTAGGATAGTCCGCATCGCTCAGCCACGAACCCGGATTGCCACGTGGCGAAGCACGCGATGCAGCAACGGGCGGCGGCGGTGGAGCCGGCGGTGGCGGCGGCGGTGCGGCGACCGGAACCGGGTTGAACACCGGGGGCGGCGTCCGCACGGTCTGGATCGGCGGCGCAGGCGCCGGGGTCCGAACGATAGGCGGCGGGGCAACGACCGGCGGCGGCTCGACCGGCTGGTCTGGCGGCGGCGGCGGCGGTTCCTCGTCAGGTGGCGGGGGCTCCTCCTTCACGTCGATCACGTTCAGCTGTTCCGCCGCCTTTTTGACATATTTCATGCCAAGACCGGTGACGAAGGCATAGCCGAGAACAGCGTGAATCAGGGCGACGATGACGATCGATATCGTGCGACTCGATCCTTGCGAGTGGTCAGCATAGGCCATTCGGCAACGACACTCCTTAACTCATCTTACCAGTGGTTTATACAAATCAGCCAAAAACGACCCAAGCTGTCCGGGCTGATCCCGGCCACCTTTGGCCCCTGTCCGTTCATTTGCTACCGAGCGAACTCCTATCGCGACGCATCGTGGCACGCAAACGCTTTATCGTTATCTTCATTTGCGTTTACCATTTCCTATCAGAAACACTTGCCTGTGACATCCGCGCCACGGGCTGAAAATACAGGACGAAGCAGTAGATGAAACCCGCCACTTGCCCTTGCAGACTGATGCTGGCCTGCCTCATTTCCGCCGCAACTGCCGGGGTTTCTCCGGCATTTGCACAGGACACTCCAATGGTAACGTCATCATCCGGCGCGTCAACGCGTGATGTCGGCGGACTGACCTATGCGGATGTCGTTGATCTGGCCGAACAGGCCCCGCTGGTCGCCCATGTGCGGATTCGCAACAGCATCGCGCTGAAGCCTGAGCGCGCGACGGGCGTGCCGCAGGGGCATCGGCGCGTCTATATCGAGGCGGAAACCCTGGGCCTGATTCGCGGCGAAGGCGGCATCAGCCCTACCGTCACCTATCTTTACGACGCGCCGCTTGACGCGCGCGGCAAGCTGCCCAAGCTCAAGAAGGATGAGGTGATCATCTTCGCCCGCGCCGGAAGCCGGCCTGGTGAAATCCAGTTGGTAAGCCCCGACGCCCAGGTCCCGGCGACGCCTCAGGCTGTCGCGCGGGTCCGGACGATCCTGTCCGCACTGGTTGCGCCCAATGCCCCGCCCCGCATCCTGGGACCGGGCGAAGCCTTCCATGTCGCGGGCACCATCGCGGGAGAAGGCGAGACGCAGATATTCCTGCGAACGGAAACGGGCGATCCAGTGTCGCTTTCCATCCTGCGCCGGCCGGGGCAGGCGCCGCGCTGGGCGGTCGCGCTGGGCGAGATCGTCGACGAGGCTGCCCGCCCGCCTGGGGAGGGCAGCCTGCTCTGGTACCGTCTCGCCTGCGGACTCCCCCCAGTCCTGCCGCCACAATCGGTTCGCACCTTGTCGCCCCCCGATGCCCAGGCCGCCCGCGCCGATTATCAATTGGTGATCGCCGCGCTCGGTCCCTGCCGCCGGAGCCGCAGCGTCCAATAAGGGCGCTTTTCCTTGGACAGGCGGGCAGACATGGCTATCAGCGCGGCATTGGGAATTAGAAGGGAAGCCGCCGCCATGACCAATCTGCACCGCCATGCCCCGCTGCGCGTCGCGCTCGTCGGTCTCGGCACGGTGGGCGGCGGCGTCATCCGGTTGCTGGAAACCAATGGCGACCTGATCGCCCGCCGCGCCGGCTGTCCGATCCAGATCGTCGCCATTTCCGCGCGCGACCGCAACAAGGATCGCGGCGTCGACCTGTCGCCCTATGAGTGGGTCGACGACATGACCACGCTGGCGGCACGCGACGATGTCGACGTGGTGGTCGAACTGATCGGCGGCGCGGATGGCCCCGCGCTGACCCTGGCACGCCAGTGCCTCAACGCGGGCAAGCCCTTCGTGACCGCCAACAAGGCGATGCTGGCGCATCATGGCCTTGACCTTGCCCGGCTGGCCGAAACGGGCGGCATCGCGCTCAAATATGAAGCGGCAGTCGCGGGCGGCATCCCGGTTATCAAGGGCATGCGCGAAGGCGCGGCGGCCAATGAGATCAGCCGCGTCTACGGCATTCTCAACGGCACCTGTAATTACATCCTGACCACCATGGAGAAGGAGGGGCGCAGCTTCGCCGATGTGCTCAAGGAGGCGCAGGATCTCGGCTTTGCCGAGGCCGATCCCGGCATCGACATCGACGGGGTGGACGCCGCGCACAAGCTGTCGATCCTCGCCAGCCTGGCGTTCGGCACCGAATTGGATTTCGATGCGGTGGCCACCACCGGCATCCGTCATGTCATCGCCGCCGACATCGCGGAAGCTGCGGCGCTGGGCTATCGCATCCGCCTGGTCGGCATGGCGCAGAACGCGGCGGTCGATGGGCCTGACGGCGGCCTGTTCCAGCGCGTCCATCCCATGCTGGTGCCGCTCGATCATCCGCTCGCCCATGTCGACGGGTCGCTGAACGCGGTCGTGGCGGAGGGCAATTTCGTCGGCCGGCTCTTCTTCCAGGGACGCGGGGCTGGCGATGGCCCCACCGCATCGGCGGTCGTCGCCGACCTGATCGACGTGGCGCGGGACGAATATGGCGACGCCTTCGCCATGCCGGTCGCCGCGCTCACGCCCCATCAGTCGGCTGACGCCGGCGCGCGCCTGGGCCGCGCCTATCTGCGTTTCCGGGTCAAGGACCGTCCTGGCGTGCTGGCGGAGATCGCGGCGGCGACGCGTGACGCGGGCGTGTCGATCGAGAGCATGATCCAGCGCGGCGCCAATCAGGAAGATGGCGTTCTGGTGGCGATCGTCACCCATGCGGGCGCGGAACGGTGCGTGCGCGAAACGCTGGAACGGCTCAGCGGATCGGACAGCCTGCTCGAAGCGCCGATGGTGATGCACATCTTGGACTAGGCACGGGGTCAGCGCGGCGTTGCGCCCCGGAAACGATCCGGCAGTGGCGGCGGCGGGGCCAAGTCAGCGTCCGCGTCGACGATCGCGGTCGCGGCTTTGCCCAGGACATCGACCACCTGAAAGACCGACAGGCCGCCGGTGCAGCCCGCGCCTTGCCCGCCGACCACGCCGCACGCCCCCTGCCGCACCGGCGCGGCCGAAGCGCGTGGCGCGTCGCCCGGAAGGATGCGGTCTGCATCGGGCTCGCGCGGCAATGGCAGCCGCTGACGCGCGTTGCGCTCCGCCCGGTTGCCGCACACTATGATGCCTCCGCCGCTGCGGTCGCATGGCTTTACCACCTGCGTTTTCGCGCGGTAGGCCACCATCGGATCGGGCTCGTCCTGCGCCAGCCCCCTGCCCGGCCACAGCAGCATCAAAGTGAAAAAAAGGGCTGCTAGGCGCATGCGACCACAGGATCATCCGATCATGGCGGAATGATGGCCATGCTCGACAAGGCGGCAGCGACCGCCTATCGGCTGGGCGACAAAGAAGAAAAGAGGATGTGATGGAACAGGCAGGCGCGAATCTGGACCGGGTGCTGGTTCTGGAGATGGTCCGCGTGACCGAAGCAGCAGCGATCGCCGCTTCCCGGCTGATCGGGCGCGGTGACGAAAAAGCCGCCGACGCCGCCGCGGTCGAAGCCATGCGGCTGGCCTTCAACGATCTTTACATGGACGGCACCGTCGTGATCGGCGAAGGCGAACGCGACGAAGCGCCAATGCTCTATATCGGCGAGAAGGTCGGCAGCGCGATCGGCAAGGGGCCACGGATCGACATTGCGCTCGACCCGCTGGAGGGCACCACCATCACCGCCAAGGCCGGGCCGAATGCACTGGCCGTGCTGGCCATCGCGGAGGAAGGCGGGCTGCTCAATGCGCCCGACGTCTATATGGACAAGCTGGCCGTGGGTCCCGGCTATCCCGAAGGCGTCATCGACCTGGACCGGTCCGTCCGCGACAATGTCGCGGCGGTGGCGGCGGCCAAGGGCGTCGAACCGCATGAAATCATCGTATGCGTGCTCGACCGGCCGCGTCATGAAAAGCTGATCACCGAACTGCGGGCGATCGGCTGCGGCATCATGCTGATTCCCGATGGCGACGTGGCCGGCGTCATCGCGACGACCGACCCGGAAACCAATATCGACATCTATATGGGATCGGGCGGCGCGCCCGAGGGCGTGCTGGCCTGCGCCGCGCTGCGCTGTGTCGGCGGCCAGTTCAAGGGCCGTCTTCTTTTCCGCAATGAGGATGAGCGGCACCGCGCCCGCAAATGGGGCATCACCGATTTCGACAAGGTCTACGACCTTAAGGACCTGGCGAAAGGAGACTGCATCTTTGCCGCGACGGGCGTGACCGACGGATCACTGCTCGACGGGGTCAAGCGGCTGCCCGGCGGCAAGCTGACGACCGAAAGCGTGGTGATGCGCGCCAGCACCGGCACCGTGCGTTGGGTGAAGGGCGAACATCGCGTCCGCACCACGTCGGGCGAGGGATGAACCAACGGTGCATAGCGCCGGCCAGGCGCTAGTGGCTGGCCCTGTGATTGAGATCATGGCCAAGCGCCAATATGCCAACGCCGATCAGCGTGTAGACGCTTTCCTGCAACCCATGATCCATGGTCAGCGCGCCCGTCATGACGCCCAGGCCCAGCGATCCGACGGCGGCCGGCATCATGAAACCATGGACGATCGCGCCATGCCCCAGCGCGATCGCGCCCAGTGTGATTGCGATCATCAGGCCGGCTTCATGAAAGATCGGACTTTCGAAAATCCCGCCGGCGGACGCGAGCAAACCAAGCACGACGGCGGTCACGAAACAATGAGCGACGCACAAGCCCGATACGGCGATCGCCAGACGATCCAGTCGTCCCGAAATAAGGGCTTGGCGAAGGCTTTGCGACATGGTCCCGGCTACATAGGCCAGTTCAAACCAAGTTACAACATATCATCGAAAATTTACCGGGGCTGGAAACGCCCGGTCAGGCGGCCTGACGCAGGCAGTTGCGGCCGCTATGCTTGGCGTCATAGAGGGCGCGGTCGGCGGCCTCCAGCATCGCCGATCGGGTCGATCCGCCATCCAGTTGCACCAGTCCGGCGCTGAACGTCACGGCGATCGTATCGTCCTTGTCGTTGACGCGGATCGGCGCCGAAAGCCGCTGGCGCAGCCGGTCGCACAACTGCGCGGCGGCGCGCCGGTCGCAATCGACCAGCAGGATCGCAAACTCCTCTCCGCCCAGCCGGCCGATGCTGTCCCCGTCCCGCAGTTCGGGCTGGATCGCCTGCACGAAACCGGTCAGTACGCGATCCCCCCCGCCATGGCCGTAACGATCATTGACCGACTTGAAATGATCCAGGTCCATCAGCAGCAGGCTGGACCGCGCGCCGTCGGCGGCGCGCAGCATTTCGGCGTCCAGCTTGTCCAGAAAGGCGCGGCGGCTGTCCGCGCCGGTCAGCGCGTCGCGTGCGGCGACCTGTTGCAGGGCGCGCTGACGCGCCTTGTGCCGGGATATGTCGCGGATCATGCTGACGACACCAACCGGCTGGCCGCGTTCGTCCACGACCGCGCGGCTGACCATCTCGCAACAGTCCAGATCGCTCAGCGCCGTCAGCGGGCGAAATTCCGCCTGATGGACGCTGCCGGGATGCGCCAGTGCGCTCTGGCATATCGCGCGCACCATTTCCCGATCCCGCGCATCGGCCAGATCGGTCACGCCCTGTCCCACCAGAAGCGCGGGCGCGCAGCCCATCTGTTCCAACGCAGACGGAGAGGCATATTCGATCACGCCGGCAAGATTGACGTTGAGCACGACGTCGCCGCTATGTTCGGCGATGGCGCGAAAGCGCGATTCGCTTTCCTGCAACATCTGGAACAGGCGACGACGCCCGTTCAGCTCGGCCGCGACGGGCATCGACAACAGGAAGCTGAGCGCCAGATAGAATTGAAACGCCAGCACCCGCTCACCCGTCGAAAGTGGGATCAGCATCAGCGGGCCGGTGTCCGACATCGTCGCCACCCCGCCTATCACCGCAAGGATCACGATAGAGGCGGCCGCCCCGACATGCCCCACACGAAAGGCGATCAGCACCAAGGGCAGCATGGGCGCGAACAACATGGGATAGCGCGCCCAGTAGAAGACATGGACCGTGACCAGCGTGAACAGGGCGAGCAAGATCAACGCTTCGATCTTCACGGCCTTGGGCGTATCGCGCAGCCAGCGGGACCATTCGCCCTGGAGCAACAGGATGACGACCGGGGTGCATGTCAGTCCGCCCAGCGCATGCCCGGCATACCATTGCAGCCAGGATGCGCTGAACCCCACCGGCGTAGTCGCCGACGCAACGGATGCGGCCGCCAGCCCCGTGACAATGTCCGCCACGCCGCACAGGGCCAGGATGAAGACAACCAGCGGTCGGACCGACCCTGTGACGATATCGTCCTTGAGGAAATAGCGGCAGATCGCCGCCACGATCAGCGATTCGCTGACGTTGATGAAGGCCATCGGCAAGGCGGCTACAGGACCGATCCCAAACAGGGCGGTCGCAACGGCGCTGGCGAGGGCACAGGCAAATACCGCGCGTGGCCAGTAGGACATGCGGGTGGTCAACAGCTCCGCCATCAGGAACGCATTGGCGATCCAGATGAAAGCCAGCCCCCCTTCGAAGCGCGAAATCGACACAGTGAAACTGGCCGCAGCAAAATAGACGCAGCCTGTGATGACGGGCGCAAAAGGAGAGTTCGGGCTACGAAAAGAGAAGCGCGACATGGTAAAATCGGATTTAGGACGGCATCCTTAATTTTTCGCTCATGATCCCCCGATCGCGGTCCGCAAAATGTCGTTCCAATTCCCAAGCCGCGCCGCCCGCGTCGGCGCGGTCATGCGGGGTTTGAAACGCTGCCGGATCGGCATCGCCGCCGCCGCATCCTCCAGCGAAGCATGCAGTCCTGCGCCCACGGCCGCCAGCATTGCAGCGCCGCGCGCGGTGGTTTCGACATCGGCGGGTCGCTCGACGGGGAGGTTCAGTATGTCGGCCAGGTCCTGCGCGATCCAGTCATTGGCACTCATGCCCCCATCGATGCGCAAGTTCGTCCAGGGCGCGCCATCAGCCGCGAAGGCGCCGGCCAGATCATGAACCTGATGCGCCATGGATTCGAGCGCGGCCCGCACGATATGCGCACGGGTCGTTCCCTGGGTCAGCCCGGCGATCACCCCGCGCGCTTCAGGCCGCCAGTGCGGCGCGCCAAGGCCGGACAAGGCAGGCAGCAGGGATACGCCGCCATTGTCCGTAACGGAACGGGCCAACGCCTCGGTCTCTTGCGCCGCGCGGATCAGCCCCAGTTCGTCCCGCAGCCACTTGATAAGGCTGCCCGCGACGAAGATCGACCCTTCCAGGGCATAGTGACGGCAACCGCCCTGCTGGCGCAGGATCGTGCCAAGCAGCCGGTTGTCCGATCGGGGCAGGACAGTCCCGGTCGGCGCCAGGATGAACGCGCCGGTGCCCAGCGTCGCTTTCGCCGGGCCGGGCGACAGGCACCCCTGCCCGATCGTCGCGGACTGCTGATCGCCGGCCAGGCCGCAGATCCGAATCGCGCCGCCCAGCAGGCCGGGGCTGGCCGCGCCGAAATCCCCTTCATTGTCGACGATGTCGGGCAACGCGGCGACCGGCACGCCGAACAGGTCGCATAAGGCGCTGTCCCAGTTTGCGCCATCAAGCGCCAGCAACTGGGTGCGGCTGGCATTGCTGGCGTCGCTGATATGCAGGCCGCCGGTCAGATTCCAGACCAGCCAGCTTTCGACCGTGCCCAGCGCCAGCGCATCCCCGGCCTGCGCAACAGCTGTTTCATGGTCGATCAGCCAGCGCATCTTGCTCGCGGAAAAATAGGGGTCGATGACTAGCCCGGTCCGTTCCTGGATCATCGGTTCATGGCCCGCGTCGCGCAAGGCCCGGCACTGGTCGGCGGTGCGACGGTCCTGCCAGACGATTGCAGGGGCGAGCGGCCGACCGTTGCGTTTGTCCCAGGCGATGACGGTTTCCCGCTGATTGGTGATGCCGATGGCGGCGATCCGGTCCGCGCCGCCGGCCTGGGCCACCATATCGCGCGCGCACGCCAGGCTTTGCGCCCATATCTCGATGGGGTCCTGCTCGACCCAGCCGGGGCGGGGATAATGCTGGCCAAGGTTGCGCTGCGCCGTCGCCATGCGCGTTCCATCGGGAGTGTAAAGCATCGCGCGCGTGGACGTGGTGCCCGCGTCCAGCACCAGCAATCGGGCGTCCGTCATTGGCCCTCCCTTATCCAGCGGTCCAGCCGGACCACCTGGTCCGGGGTGAAGCGCAGGCCCAGCTTCGTCCGCCGCCACAGCATATCCTCGGCGGTGCGCGCCCATTCTCGCTCAATCTGCCAGATCGCTTCCGCCTGTGTGAAGCCGACGCCGAAAGCGACACCCAGATCGCTCCATCCCCGCGCTGTCCCCAGCCATGTCCAGGCATCGGCGCCATAGGCGCGGCCGATGCGATCGACACTGGCGGCATCGAGAAACGGATAGTCCTGCGCCAGCCTGTCCAGCAGTGCCGACAACCCCGTCATGGTAAAATCCCCGCCAGGCAATGGGGCATCCGCTGTCCAGTCGCCGCCGCGCAACATGGGAAGGTGCGGCTTGAGCATATCGACCGCCTCGGCGGCCAGATGCCGGTAGGTGGTAATTTTGCCGCCCAGCACGTGCAAGGCCGGGGCTTCCCCCTTCCCGCCCTGGTCAAGCTCCAGCCGATAGCCACGCGTCGCCGCTTCCGGCCGGTCGGAGCCATCATCGATCAGCGGCCGCACGCCGGCATAGCTCCACACCACATCGTCCGGTGTCACTGGTCGTGCGAAATAGCCGCTGGCGGCGTCGCAGAGATAGGCAATTTCCTTCGCGCTCGCCGCGATGCTGTCGGTTTCGCTGTCATGATCCTGGTCGGTCGTGCCGATCAGCGTGAAATCACGCTCATAGGGGATGACGAAGAAAATCCGACCATCGGGCAGCTGGAAGAAATAAGCAAAGTCATGATCGAACAGACGTGGCACCACGATATGCGATCCGCGCACCAGCCGCATCCTGCGACCCGCCAGCCCTTCCCCGCCCCCCGGCAGCGCCAGCACCGACGGCCCGGTCGCGTTGACGATCGCGCGGGCGTGGAAACGCAGGCCCGCGCCATCGGCCGCACGCGCGTCTATCGCCCACAGCCCTTCTTCCCGCGTCAACCCGACAACCTGCGTCCGGGTCTGGATGGATGCGCCGTGTGCAGCAGCGTCGCGCGCGTTGAGCAGCACCAGCCGGGCGTCATCGACCCAGGCATCGGAATAGCAATAGCCGGTGGCAAAGCCCGGTTTCAGCGGCACGCCGGCTGCATGACGGCGCAGATCGATGCCCTGCGTCGCCGGCAGGACACGCCGTCCGCCCAGATGATCGTAGACGAACAAGCCCAGGCGCAGCAGCCAGCGTGGGCGCAGCCCCGGCGTCCATGGCAGGACGAAGCGCATCGGATGGATGATATGCGGCGCGATGCGCCACAGACGCTCCCGCTCGGCCAGCGCCTCGCGCACCAAACCGAATTCGCGATGTTCCAGATAGCGCAGCCCGCCATGGATGAGCTTGGTGGAGGCGGAGGACGTGCCCTGCGCCAGGTCGCCTCGCTCCAGCAACAATACCTTCGCGCCCCGGCCCGACGCATCGCGGGCGATGCCGCAGCCATTCACCCCGCCGCCAATCACGGCCAGATCATAGAGGGCGGCTGGTGGGCTCTGCTGGGTCACGCCATCGGGTGTAGGCGGACGCGGCAGGCATGAAAAGAGAGGAGCGCCTCGGCCTGTCAGTCGATACGGCAAACAGGGTCGATCAGCGGGTCAGACAGGCCTCGCCAAGATCTGCGGCGAGAGCAGGACCCATGTGGCTAAGCGGATATGGTCAGGCCTTCTCCAGCGTGCACTGAAGCGGGTGCTGGTTCTGCCGGGCGAAATCCATCACCTGGTTCACCTTCGTCTCCGCGACTTCGTAGCTGAAGATGCCGCAAATGCCGACGCCGCGCTGATGGACGTGCAGCATCACCCGCGTGGCTTCCTCCATGTCCATGCGAAAAAAGCTTTGCAGGACATGCACCACGAACTCCATCGGGGTGTAGTCATCGTTGAGCATCAGCACCTTGTAGAGCGACGGCTTTTTGGTGCGGGTGCGCGTGCGGGTGGCGATGCCGACATTGGGACCGCCGGGGCCTTCGCCCTGATCGTCCTGGTCCCGGCCCGCCATGTTCACGGGCCATGATGCGGTGATGAGACTGTTCATGATGCGCAAGGATATGGCGATTCGCCCTGATATGGCAAGGGGGCGACGGCGCCGTTCGCCGCTCGTCCCGCCTCCAAAGGACAAGGGCGCCCCCTTCCAGCGGAAGAGAACGCCCGTGACTCAATGGATTTTAGCGGATCGCGCCGATCAGGCGGCGATCGACTTCACCTTGTCGGTGACCAGCGACATGCGCGCGGTCAGCGGCTGGGCAACGTCGCCGGCCAGCTTCATCATCGCTTCGCTGTTCTTCGCGGCTTCCTTGGTGAAGTCGTCGAAGCTGCTGGAAAACAGCTGGCTCTGCAGCTGGAAAAATTCGGTCGGCGTCTTGGCGGTGGCCAAGCTCTTGAACGAAGCCGTCGCCTTTTCGAAATTCTTGCGGGTGAAATCGACGGCTTCCTGGCCCATCATTTCCATGCCCTTGGCGGCGATCTTGCCGGATTCGACCATGGCTTCCATGTTGCCCTTGGCCATGTCGCTCATTTCCTCAACCGCCTTGGTCGACTTTTCGACATGGGCCTTGGCCTTGTCGTTGAAGTCTGAATAAGCGGTTTCAAACTTCGCCTTGGCGTCTTCGGCGAACTTCTTTCCGGTTTCCATAACGTCGTTCATCATCTTGGTTCCTTCTATCGGGGGCAGCGGCTGGGTGCTGGCGGTTGCGGCCATTTCTGTCGGGCTCTTGATCATGCTGGAGGCGGGCGCGGCCGGAGCAGGCGGCGGCGGGGGCGCAGGCGGCGGGGGCGCAGGCGGCTCCACCGGCTTAGGCGCAGGTTCCGATTGCGGGTTCGTCTCAACCGGCTTGAGCGCCCCTTCCGGTGCTTCCTTGACCGGATTGGCGCTGGCCGCCTTACGCGGCGCGGGCTTCTTTCGCGCTGGCTCCGTGCCAATGGCGGCTTCGGCCGCCATCAAGGCTTCTGCAGCCGACATTGTGGTCGACCCTGCTTTCGCGCGCGCTGTATTCCTCGGTCCCTTCGGGGTATCGGCCATGACCATCCTCCGTTTGCTGCACTGCACAATATAGAAATCAGGTTGCCGTTGCAAGGCCTGTTGTGCGGTGCAGCAAAAATGTACCAACGGTTCGTCGTATTTTTCTGGAAGTCTGACTTTCGCTACGGAATCATAGCGTTTACCGGGCCTTTACATATCGGCCCGGCGCATCTTCGATAGCTTTCAGACGGCCTTTCCCGGGCACCCGGGCGCCTTCAACAGGCGCCATGTGCGGATGGATAGCGCCGAGCCATGCACGCCAGTCCGGCCACCAGCTACCCTTGGTCTCCTTTGCCTGTTCCAGGAACTGCGCCAGGGATGGCTGCGCCTCCTCGCACGCCCAATATTGATATTTGCCGGCCGCCGGCGGGTTGACCACGCCCGCGATATGGCCCGACCCGGCCAGCAAAAACCGCACCGGCCCGCCAAAATGTTCGGTCAGCTTCCACACGCTGTCCAGCGGCGCGATATGGTCCTCCCTGCCGGCCTGGACATAGGCCGGGGTGCGGATGGCGCGCAGGTCGATCGGCGTGCCCGCGACGCTGATCGCTCCGGGCGAAACCAGCAGATTGTCGCGATAGAGTTGCGTCAAATAATCCTTGTGCCAGCGGGCCGGCAAATTGGTCGTGTCGCCATTCCAGTAAAGCAGGTCGAACGGGGGATAATCCATGCCGAGCAGATAATTGTTGACGACATAGTTCCAGATCAGGTCCCGCCCGCGCAGCAAATTGAAGGTCGCGGCCATATAGCGCCCATCGAGGAACCCTTGCGCCGACAACTGATCCACCAACTTCATCTGCTCATCGTCGACGAACAGGCCAAGGTCGCCGGCCTGGCTGAAATCCACCTGCGCGGTGAAGAAGGTCGCGCTCGCCACCTTGTCCGCTTCGCCCCGCGCCGCGAGCAGCGCCAGCGTCGCGGCCAATGTGGTGCCGGCCACGCAATAGCCGATCGTGTGGACGCTCTCCACGCCCAGCAAATCGCGCACCGTGTCGATCGCGTCGATCTGGCCGCCCAGGATATAATCGTCCCAGATAAGGTCCTTCATCGAGGCGTCAGCGGATTTCCACGAGACGAGGAAGACGCTGATCCCCTGGTCCACCGCCCATTTGACGAAGCTTTTTTCCGGCGACAGGTCGAGGATGTAGAAGCGGTTGATCCACGGCGGGAAGATGATGAGCGGCGTTTCCAGCACCTCTTGGGTCGAGGGCGCGTAGTGGATCAACTGGTAAAGTGGGGTTTCATGGATCACCTTGCCCGGCGTCGCCGCGATATTGCGCCCAAGCTCGAACGTCGTGCCATCGGTGTGGGTGAGTTGCCCCTTCTCCATGTCGGCCAGCATATGCTTAAGGCCAGTGAGCAGATTTTCGCCGCCGCTTTCGATTGTCTTGCGCATCACCTGCGGATTGGTGAGCGGGAAATTGCTGGGGGCCATCGCATCGAGCAGCCCGGTAGTGGCGAAGCGCAGCTTGGCTTTCTGCCGGGGATCGACGCCATCGACCGCATCGGCCATCTTCATCAGATAGTCGGACAGCAGCAGATAGCTCTGGCGGATAAGGTCGTAGAAGGGATGCTCGGTCCACGCCGGATCGGCAAAGCGCCGGTCCCTGGAGGCGGCCGGGCTGGTGGCCGGCGCGGGATCGGGCCGCTCGCGCAGCAGGCCGCCCGCATCGAGAAAACGCTGCCACAGCGCCAGCCCTTCGTCGGCGAAGCTTGTCTGGATGCGCGCGACGAGTGCGGGATCGAACGGCAGCGCCTGGCCGGTCGATCCGGCCGCCTGCTCCAGCATCAATTGCTGGGCGCGGCCCAGCACCTGCGTCCATTGCTGCATCTCCTCCAGCGTCGGCAGGCGGGGCTCCATGACGTTGCTTTTTTCCATGGCCACCATCCTCTTCCTGGCATTGCGCGCGGCGCGGCTTTCGCTGGCATGTCCCTATACGGCCGGTTATAGCCCGATTATGACGTGCCAGAGGCGCGTCACGCACTATTCCCTACAGGATGCTTTCAGGAAAGCCCCAATAATGTCCGAAGAATTCTACCGCATGAAGCGCCTGCCGCCCTATGTCATCGCTGAGGTCAATGCGATGCGGGCCACGGCGCGGGCGGCGGGCGAGGATATTATTGACCTGGGCATGGGCAATCCCGATCTGCCCCCGCCAGACCATGTCATCGACAAGCTGGTCGAAGTGGCGCGCAAGCCAAGCGCCCATGGCTATAGCCAGTCGCGCGGCATCCCTGGGCTGCGCAAGGCGCAGGCCAATTATTATGGCCGCCGCTTTGGCGTGGACATCGACCCGGAAACCGAAGTCGTCGTCACCATGGGATCGAAGGAGGGGCTGGCAAGCCTTGCCACCGCGATCACCGAGCCGGGCGACGTCGTGCTGGCCCCAAACCCCAGCTATCCAATCCACACTTTCGGTTTCATCATCGCGGGCGCGACCATCCGGTCGGTGCCGACCACGCCGGACGAAAATTATTTCCGCTCGCTTGACCGGGCCATGGCCTTCACCGTGCCGCGCCCGTCGATCCTGGTGGTCAACTATCCGTCCAACCCGACGGCCGAGACGGTCGACCTTGCCTTTTACGAGCGGCTGGTCGCTTGGGCGAAGGAGAACAAGGTCTGGATACTCTCCGACCTCGCCTATTCCGAACTTTATTATGACGGCAATCCCACGCCGTCGATCCTGCAGGTGCCCGGCGCCAAGGACGTGGCGATCGAGTTCACATCCCTGTCCAAGACATATTCCATGGCCGGCTGGCGCATGGGCTTTGCCGTGGGCAATGCCAAGCTGATCGCGGCGATGACGCGGGTGAAATCCTATCTAGACTATGGCGCCTTCACCCCCATCCAGGCGGCGGCCTGCGCCGCGCTCAACGGGCCGCAGGATATCGTGGAGAAGAACCGCCTGCTCTACCACAAGCGCCGGGACGTGCTGGTTGAAAGCTTCGGCCGCGCCGGATGGGACATTCCTGCAGCGCGCGCCTCGATGTTCTGCTGGGCGCCCTTGCCGCCTGCGCTGAAAGAGATGGGCAGCCTGGAATTTTCCAAGCAGTTGCTCACCCATGCCAAGGTCGCGGTCGCGCCGGGCGTGGGCTATGGCGAGGATGGCGAAGGCTATGTTCGCATCGCAATGGTCGAAAATGAGCAGCGGCTGCGGCAGGCGGCGCGCAACATCAAGGCCTATCTCAAATCCATGGGCATCAACACGCCATCGTCCAAGGGCGCGGCCTGAGCTTGGTATCGGAGCCGATCGCATGAGCGGCATGATCCTGCTTCCCCAGGTCAGCCAGGTGGCGGCCACCATCCAGCTGGCGGTCGCGCCGGTGTTCATGCTGGCGGGGCTGGGCGCGTTCCTCAATGTCTGCGCCGGGCGGCTGGCGCGCGTGATCGACCGGGCGCGCAAGGTGGAACAGAGCGTGCTGGTGACGCGCGGGCGCGAACATGACCGGCTGGTTGCGGAAATCCGCGTGCTCGACAAGCGGATGAGCGTGGTCAACGGCGCGATCTTTCTGTCGGTCGCATCGGGCTGCGCCATCTGTCTGGTCGTCATGCTGCTGTTCGCCGCCGAATTGTTCAACGCGCACCTGGGCACGGCGATCGCGTTGATCTTCATTTTCGCGATGCTGCTCCAGACCGCCGCCTTCGCCACCTTCATCCAGGAAATCCGGCTGGCGTCGCGCACCATCCACATCCGCAACGAGGTGCTGTTCCATCAGGCCGAGGATGAGGATGATAGCGAGGCTCCGACCGGCGCATGACCAAATTCACCGTTAACGACCGGCCGGTCCAATATCGCATGGACCCCGACACGCCCTTATTATGGGCGTTGCGCGACGCGTCCAACCTGACCGGCACCAAATATGGCTGCGGCACGGGCGATTGCGGCGCCTGCACGGTCGATATCGACGGGGAAGCGGTGCGATCCTGCCAGCTCAGCATCGCCAACGCCGAAGGGCGTTTCGTCACCACCATAGAAGCCTTGTCGCCCGACCGCGGCCATCCGCTGCAACAGGCCTTTGCCGCCGACAATGTGTCGCAATGCGGCTATTGCGTGCCGGGCGTCATCATGGCGGCTTCCGTTTTGCTGCGGCGAAACAGCAATCCAACCGACGAACAGATCGACGCTGCGATCACCAATATCTGCCGCTGCGGCATCTATCCCCGGCTGCGGGGCGCGATCAAGCACGCAGGCCGGATCATGCGCGGCGAGGAACGGATCGCCGCCGCCCCGCCGCCCGGCATCACGCCGGAGGAAGCGGCGCGCAGCGTGCCGGCGCTGGGCCGATCCGCCAGCCCGCCAAAGCGGCAGCCGTGAAGCATGGCGTAGCCCCGGCGCAGCGGGACTGCGCCTCGCTCACCCCTGCTTTCCGATCACCGGCTCCAGCGCCTGCGCCAGCGTCGCGCCCGAATAGGGTTTCTTGACCAGCGTCACATGCTGAAAACGCGGCGGCAGTTCCAGCCCGTCGCCATAGCCGGTGGCAAAGATGAACGGCACGCCCCGCTCGGCCAGCAGGTCGGCGATGGGCAGGCTGTTTTCATGGCCAAGGTTGAAATCCAGCACGGCCAGATCGACGGGCTGAAGCGCGATCGCTTCGCGCGCGCGTCCGACGCTGGCGGCGGTAAACACCTCCGCGCCCAGATCGCGCAAGGCGTCCTCGCCATCCATGGCGATGATCATATTGTCTTCGACCAGCAGGACATGGCGGTCGCGCAGCAACCCGGGCACGGGAGCGGCAGCAGGCTTTACGCGATCGCGTCCCACGCTGTCGGGCAGCACCGACACGACATGGCGCGACGGGATGCAGAAATGCGCCTCGATCCCCGCCAGGCGATAGTTGATCTCCGCATCGCCGCCCAGATCATAGGGGATGGACCGTTCGATCACAGTGGAGCCGAAACCGCGCCGGGTCGGCGCGACGACCGGCGGCCCGCCGCTTTCGGTCCAGTCGATCAGCAGGCTGCCATCCGCATCCACCCGCCAGTCGATCGCGACGATGCCGCCATCGGACAACGCGCCATATTTGGCGGCGTTGGTCAGCATTTCATGAATGACGAGCGCCAGTACCGTGAAACAGGCAGGGGTCAACAGGACGTTGGGGCCGGTCAGGCGCACGCGATCGCTACGCTCGGCCAGATAGGCGCCGGCTTCCACTTCAATGAGGTCGATGAGCCGGGCCGGGCTCCAGCGGTCGGCGGTGATCTGGTCATGCGCGCGGGCCAATGCGTGGACGCGACTTTCCAGCGTGCCAATAAAATCTTCGACCGACTGCGCGCTCTCCCGCGTCTGGGAGATCAGGCCGCGAATAAGCGACAGGATGTTGCGAACGCGGTGATTCAATTCGGCGATCAGCAATTCCTGCTTCTCGTTTGCCCGTTGCCGTTCCGCGTCTGCCGAATCGGACAGGCGCAGGATGACTTCCAGCAAGGCGGTGCGCATCGCCTCTGCCACGCGCAGTTCGGCGGGCGTAAAGGGTCGCGCGGTGCCTTTGACCAGTTCCGACCATTCCTCGAAACTCTTGCGCGGCGTCAGGCGCGGGCCGTTGGGACCATATTCGATATGCTTGTCCTGCTTGCCCGCCCACCGCACGGAGCGCAGCTGTTCGGCGCGAAACAGCACGACATAATCGCGTGGCCGGCGGGAAATCGGGATGGCCAGTACCCCCGCCGCCCGGTCGGCATGACGGGCCGCATCGGGCAACAGTTGGGACAGGTTGTCCGTGGTGAATATCTGGCTCGCCGCCGTTCGATTGAGCATCGACACGATCGCGGCAAAAGCGTGTTCATCCGGGGTCAGCCCAGACAGGCTGATATGCCCGTCAATATAAACGCCCACGCCATCGGCGGGAATGGTGTCGAACATGATGTCGCCCAGCCAGCGCGCGTTGGACAGCAGGTCATGATCCTGGGCCACCGCCGACAGCAACCGGTCAGCCACCTGCCGCGCCATGCCTTCATAATGGGCGGTTTCCGCCCGCTCGCGGCTTTCGAGCATCATCGAGAATATCTGGCCGAACAACTCAGCGGCGCTGCGCTGCGCAAAGGTCGGCAATCGCGGCTCATAATGGTGGCAGGCGAACAGCCCCCACAGCTTGCCGCCGACGATGATCGAGATCGACAGGGATGCGCCGACGCCCATGTTGTGCAGATATTCGATATGGATGGGCGATACCGCGCGGGTCAGACACAGCGACATGTCGAGCGCCGCGCCATGGGGGTCGAGCGCGGGCACGACCGGCACCGGCTGCGCCTGCACATCGGCGATGATGCGGAATATGTTGCGCAGATACAGGGCGCGCGCCTGCGAGGGAATGTCCGACGCGGGGTAGTGGAGTCCGAAAAAGCTTTCGATGCCGGGCCGCAACGCTTCGGCGACGACCTCGCCATCGCCGCCATCGGCGAAGCGATAGACCATCACGCGGTCGAACCCGGTAAGCGCGCGCACCTGCCTTGCGCCATCGCGCAGGAAGGCGGACATGGATTCGGCCTGCGCCAGGCGCGACACCATGGAGCGAACCGTGCTGCTCGCCTCCATCTCGTCATGGCTGGCGGGTTCCGCCTCCACGATCACCATCGGGCCGGAAAAATGCACCGCCACGTCGAAGGCGGGGCCATCCTTGATGAGCGGAAGCGAAAAGAGCCGCTCCACCGAATCAGGACCGCGCAGCAACGTGATGCGATTGCGCAGCGCGTGGATCGCATCTGCTTCGAAAATATCAGCGACCGGGCGGCCCAGCATATCGTCGGGGGACAGACCGATAAATTGCGCGCTGTTGGCGGACGCGCGCGCCACCAGCCAGTCGGCCGTCAGGGCGATGAGAAAGCCGAACGGCTGCACCGCCCCCAGAATATGGATCGGCTCGCGATCACAATTGCTCAGGTCGACGGCGAAACCGGGGTCGGTCGCGTCGCTGCCGGGATCGCCTTCAGCCATGCGCCACCGCCTTTTGCGCCGCCGCGCCGGCGGCAAAAAGGGCGAAGGCGGCGAGCGCGCCCTGCACGGCGTCGTTCAGCCAGCCTTCGCCGCCTTCCGCAGCAGCGCCGTCAAGCGCGCGCTGGAAGGCCAACCATTCCCCCTTGTCATGAGTCGCGGAAAGATAGGCGCTGGGGAGCCCCGGGCCGACCCGGCGGGCGAGGAAGGCGCCGCCAAGGCGCGACCCTTCCAACGCATAGAGCAAGCCCCAGCGATACCCGTCGCCCCCCGCGGATTCGAGGCTGAGCGACTGCGGCGGCGCGACGCCCAGAGCGGCGAGATCCTGCGCCAGAAACGGCATACGCGTCTGGTCCGGCTGCGCCGCCGGCTCCAGCGCCGACAAAGCGCGGCTGTGCGCGCTTAGAAAATCAGCATAATCCCGAGCGTTATCGAGCGAAAAGTCGGCAAACAGGGCATCAACCCGATCATGGCTCGCCATCGTCGCTTCACGCAGGGCCTGACGGGTGCGGCCAGCATCGGGGGATTTCGTCACTCGGTGGTCCTAAGAGGGATGGGAGAAAATGTCTTTAATCTGCATCAGCTTCGGTCAGCCCCGGGGTGGCTGCGCTGACGCACCAGTCTTGCACCCTACGTAAAACCTTCCCCAAAGACCATATTGGGTCGCAAGATTCTTTCGCAATGCTGACATGAAGGTTCAGCGATCGCTCACCACCATGCGCCTATAAGCTGATCATTAGGGGCGCTGTGCCCCGTATCAGGAAAGTGCTGGACCCATGTTCAAGAGGATCATGCTGGCAGGATTGATGAGTGCGACGGTGCTGGGCGGGATCGTGCCGGCCTATGCGCAGGAACGTGCACCCCGTGGCGAACGCGGCATGCGTAATGGCGATGGCGCCGCCGTGTCGCGCGGAAATCGCATGAACCAGCCGCGCGGTGACGCCGGCCGCGACGCCGGAACGCAGCCGCGCGCCCAGCCGCCGCGTCAGATGGCGCCGGCGCAACCCGACAATCGCCTGCGCGGAAACGCCGCCCGCGCGGTCGAGCAGGCGCGCGAACGGCGCGAACAATGGCAGGCCGGGCGCGCCGAACGTCGACCGGGCATGGATGACCGGCGCGGCGATCGTCGCGATGGCAGGCAGGATTGGCGCAACGAGCGGCAGGACCGACGGGCCGATCGTCGGGATGACCGGCAGGACCAGCGCGCGGATCGCCAGGGTGATCGTCGCGACTGGCGTTCCGACCGGCGGGACGACCGGATCGATTGGCGCAACGAGCGGCAGGACCGACGGGCCGATCGTCGGGATGACCGGCAGGACCAGCGCGCGGATCGCCAGGGTGATCGTCGCGACTGGCGTTCCGACCGGCGGGACGACCGGATCGATTGGCGCAACGAGCGGCAGGACCGACGGGCCGATCGTCGGGATGACCGGCAGGACCAGCGCGCGGATCGCCAGGGTGATCGTCGCGACTGGCGTTCCGACCGGCGGGACGACCGGATCGATTGGCGCAATGATCGCCGCGGTGCCAGGCCGGGCGACTGGCGCTGGACAGGCGGGCGCGAACGGGTCGATGTGCGGCGCTTTGACGAAAGGACACGGTGGAATAACCAGCGGCGCTGGGACAATGGCTGGCGTCAGGACCGCCGCTATGACTGGCGCAGCTATCGCAACCGCTATGGCGATCGCTACCGGGTCGGGCGCTATTATGCGCCGCGCGGATGGAGCTATGGCTATCGATCCTTTTCGGTCGGGCTTTTCCTGAACGACCTGCTCTACGCCAATAATTATTGGATCAACGATCCCTATGCCTATCGGCTTCCTCCCGCCTACGGCACACTGCGCTGGATCCGCTATTATGACGATGCGCTGCTGGTCGATGTTCGCGACGGCTATGTCGTCGACGTCATCCGCGACTTTTTCTGGTGACGCGCCGGTTTCCTGAATTCGCGGCTTCCTGAACTGGCCTTCAGGAGTCCCTGGCCCCGGCGCGGCGACGCGTCGGGGTCTTTTCATCGCCGCCCTCCCTGTGGCAGGGAGGGCCTATGACCGGTTCTTCCGATGCAGACGCTGCCGATGACGGCGGCATCGCCTCTCCTGCTCGCGCCGCCATAGGCGATGCCGTGCGTGCGCGGCTGGAGCGCAACCCGATGGTGAGCCGTATCGATACGCCGCACCTGGAGATATTCGGGCGGCAGGACTTCCTCAGTCCGGAAGAATGCGCCGAACTGCGCCGCCTGATCGACGCGAATGCGCAGCCGTCGACGCTTTTTTCCGGCAGCGCCAACGCAGACTATCGCACCAGCCACAGCGGCAACCTGTCGCCTCGCGATCCGCTGGTCGAACGGATTACCGAGCGCATCTGCGCGCTGACCGGATTGCCGGCGATCAACGGCGAAACGCTCCAGGGACAGCGCTATACCCCTGGCCAGGAATATAAGGTCCATTGCGACTATTTCCCGGCGACGGCGGACTATTGGCAACGGATGCGCGGGACGGGCGGGCAACGCACATGGACGGCGATGATCTATCTGTCCGCTGTCGAGGCCGGGGGAGAGACGCATTTCCCGCAATGCGAATTCATGGTCCCACCGGTCGAAGGGATGATCCTGATCTGGAATAATATGGACCGGGATGGCGCGCCCAATCGCTTCAGCCTGCATGCCGCCCTGCCCGTGGAGCGCGGCACCAAATATGTCGTCACCAAATGGTTTCGCGAACGTCCCTGGGGCTGAAAGGCTGATACACATTGCGACATAAATGACTGGAATCTGACGGCGCCATTCCCGGTTCGTTCAGATGCGCGGGGCCATATCTCTCTTCACTGGCGCAGGAACCGGAAAGCCAAAATCGGTTCGACGCCAAGCTGAATGGGAGACCAAAGATGCGTAAACTGATCCTATTGGGCCTGCTGGCCGCCACCGTCGCCCCCAGTGTCGCTTCGGCGCAATCCTATGGCGAAGCGCGCCGCAGCGAGCGGCAATTGCGCGAGGAAAAGCGCGATCTGCGCAAGGCACAGCGCTATGGCGATCGCCGTGACGTGCGCGAACAGCGCCGCGACGTGCGCGAAGCCCGTCGCGAAGTGCGCGAGGACTGGCGCGACTATCGCCGCAGCCATCGAAATGTCTATCGCGGCGGCAACTGGCGCGCGCCCTTCCGCTACACCGCCTGGAATACCGGCGCGCGGCTGCGTCCGGCTTATTACAGCTCGCGCTATTATATCGCCGACCCCTATCGCTATCGCCTCCCCCGCCCGGGCGCGAACCTGCGCTGGGTCCGCCACTATAACGACGTGCTGCTGGTGAACGTCCGCACTGGGCGGGTGATGCAGGTGCATCGCGGCTTCTTCTGGTAAGCCGTCAGACCAATAGCGCAGCGGCCCCGCTCCATATGGAGCGGGGCCGCTTTGCTGCGCATACCATTCAGATTAGCATCATGCCGCCCTTGGCCGCGCCGCCCGTTGCCAGGCGCACGCGGCCGATAATGCGCGCGAGGCGCATCATCAGTCCGAAAGGGGGGTGGACCATAGGGGCAAACGCCGTTTTATGGCCATTGTTCCCCATTTTTTCCGCATCAGGCGGCCAGCGCCTCCGCGATCAGTTTGCGGCTGTTTTCGATGCCGTAAAGGGCGATGAAGCTGCCCATGCGTGGCCCCTGATCCGCGCCTAGCAGCGTCTGATACAGCGCCTTGAACCAGTCCCGCAGCTCGGCGAATCCGAATGCTTCGTCCTTGCCGATGGCATAGACGATATTCTGGATGTCCTCCCCGCTGGCATCGGCCGGCAGCGCCGCCAATTCCAAGTCCAGCCGCTTGAGCGCCGCTGCCTCGTTCGCCTCCGGCGCGCGGCGCTGGAGCGTCGGCGCGACGAAATCGCGGTGATAGGCGAGCGCATGACCGATCAGCCCGTCGAGTTCGGGATAGGTGTCGACGCTCGCGCCCGGCACATAATTTTGCAGATAGCCCCATACCTGTTCGCGACTGGCATCGCCCATCACGCCGACCAAATTCAACAGCAGGCCGAACGTCACCGGCAGCTCGCCCTGCGGCAGCTTGCCGTCATGGATATGATGCACCGGATTGCCGAGTTGCTGCTCGATGGTCTGGCGCGGATAGTTGCCGCGGAACTGCCAATATTCGTCCACCGCGCGCGGAATGACGCCCATGTGCAGCTGCTTCGCCTTTTTCGGCTCGCGATAGGCGTAGAAGGCCAGGCTTTCCTGCGGGCCATAGGTCAGCCATTGTTCGAGACTGAGGCCGTTGCCCTTGGACTTGGAGATTTTCTCGCCCTTTTCGTCCAGGAACATTTCGTAGTTGAAGCCTTCGGGCGGGCGTCCGTCCAGCGCGCGGCAAATCTTGGACGATTGCGTGACCGAATCGATCAGGTCCTTGCCCGCCATCTCATAATCGACGCCCAGCGCATACCAGCGCATCGCCCAGTCGACCTTCCATTGCAGCTTGGCGCCGCCCGACAGGATCGACTGCTCGATCGTCTCGCCATCATCCTCGAAGCGCACGAGACCTGCTTCCGAGTCGATCACCTCAACCGGCACCTGGAGCACGATGCCGCTCTTGGGTGAAATCGGCAGGACGGGCGAATAGGTTGCCTGCCGTTCCTTGCGCAGCGTCGGCAGCATGATGTCCATGATTGCCTGATAGCGCCGCAGCACCTGCCGCAGCGCGTCGTCGAAGGCACCGGCGCGATATTGTTCGGTCGCAGACACGAACTCGTAATCGAAACCGAAGCGGTCGAGAAATTCCCGCAGCATCGCATTATTATGATGGGCGAAACTTTCGAACTTTTCGAACGGGTCGGGCACCTGCGTCAACGGCTTGCCCAGATGCGCATTGAGCATCGCCTGGTTGGGCACATTGTCGGGCACCTTGCGCAGCCCGTCCATGTCGTCGCTGAACGCCACCAGGCGCGTGGGAATATCCGACAGCGCATGATAGGCGTTGCGCACCATCGTCGTGCGCAGCACTTCGTTGAACGTGCCGATATGGGGAAGACCCGATGGGCCATAGCCGGTTTCGAACAGGATATGCCCTTTGTCCGGCGCGCCGTTCGGATAGCGCTTGAGCAGCTTGCGCGCTTCTTCATAGGGCCAGGCCTTGGACGCCTGAGCGGCGGAGCGGAGCGGATCGGGGATAGTCATGATGCACAGCCCCTAGTCCTGACGGCAAGGAAAGAAAACGCCTTTTGATGACAAAGGCCGACAGGAGCACGCGCCGCTTTGCGTCATCGATGTACAATATGCTATAGATGTGTGAAATGGAGGCGATATGCACATACAACGCAGCCATCAACGCGTGTCTGTTGAGATACCTGTCGTCGTGACAACCGTGCTCGACTATCAGGATGGGGTGGTGATCGACCTGAGCGAGGGCGGCGCGCAGGTGGCGGGGTGTTCCCTGCCTGCGGGAATGTCCTGCCAGCTGGATCTTGATGGCCACATCACCTTTGGCCTGGTGCGCTGGTCCGAAGAGGATCGCATGGGCATCCGTTTCCCCTATCCGCTGGCCGAAGGCCCCTTGTTCGACAAGCTGATGCTGGCCCGCGCCGCGCGCACCGAGGCGATGACTGTGCCGCCTCGTGTGCAGGGTGCTGGTTTTGGCCGCCGGATGGGCTGAAACAGGTTTTCCTTTTGTTCCCGCTGCTCTAAGCCGGCGGGGTGATTGATCCCGCCTCCCTGCCAGCGCTCCACGCCAGCCATGGCGGCATCTGGCTTCGTGAAGAGGGCCGCACGATGGGCCTGGCAAAGGGGCAGGCCATCGCTCGCGCGGCCGAAACGCCGGTGCTGTTGCTCAACGCGCCCCTGACCGGCCAGCGCCTTGGCTATCCCGAACTCAACGGCCTCGATCTGCTGGAGCTATGGGCATTTCTCCATCCCGCCCGCTTTCTGGTGCCCACGCCCAAGGGGCTGGCGGCGGCGCTGGGACTGCCAGCGCCGCCGCAGGAGGGCGACATTCCCGCCTTGCTGCAACAGGCCGCGACGCTGTTGCTGGACCGTCTGGACGCGCCGGACTGGCTGGAGCGAGAGGGCGGCTGGACCGCGGCGCAGGCGCTGCACCGTTTGCGCTGGCCGTGGTCGCCGCTGGTCGCACCGCGCATCCCGCGCCCGAAGGACGCTGAACGCTGGCTTTTTTCCAAATTGCCGGAGTGGGAGGAGGCGCAGCCTCGCCCTGCCCCGCGCACCATCAGCCTGAACGAGGATCAGGTGCTCGCCCGGCTTGACGCGCTGACGGGCGCTGGGGCCGAGCCGCGCCCGGGCCAGCGCGCCTATGCCGCCGCCGCCGGCGATGCCTTCACCCCCAAACGCCATCGCGACCAGCCCAATATGCTGCTGGCCGAAGCGGGCACGGGCATCGGCAAGACTTTGGGCTATCTGGCGCCAGCCTCCCTCTGGGCCAGCGAAGCGCAGGGGACGGTATGGGTATCGACCTATACCAAGGCGCTGCAACGCCAGCTTGATCGCGAATCCCTGCGTCTGTTTCCCGACCCGGCGCTCGCGGCAAGGCGGGTGGTCGTGCGCAAGGGGCGTGAAAATTATCTCTGCCTCCTCAATCTGGAGGATGCGTTGCAGGGCGGCTTTTCCGGGCGCGCCGCGATCCTGGCGCAACTGGTCGCGCGCTGGGCGGCTTTTACCAAGGATGGCGACATGGTGGGCGGCGACCTGCCTGGCTGGCTGCCGACGCTGTTCCGCCGCAATGGCTCCACCGCGCTCACCGACCGGCGCGGCGAGTGCATCTATGCCGGTTGCCCCCATTATCGCAAATGCTTCATCGAACGATCAGCCCGGGCGAGCGCGGACGCCGACATCGTCATCGCCAATCATGCGCTGGTCATGATCAACGCCGCGCGCGGGCGCGAAACCGGACAGCGGCCCCAGCGCATCATCTTCGACGAAGGTCATCATCTGTTCGACGCAGCCGATTCGACCTTTTCCGTTGCCCTTTCCGGGCAGGAAGCGATCGAGTTGCGCCGCTGGATCATGGGGCCGGAGGGCGGATCGCGCGGCCGCAGGCGTGGCCTTGCCGCGCGTCTGTCAGATCTGGCCAGCTATGATGAGGAAGGTGGCCAAGCCATCCGCGCCGCGATCGATGCAGCGCAGGCGCTGCCGGCCGACGACTGGTTGAAACGCGTCGTGGCGGGCGAGCCGTTCGGCCCGCTGGAGGCGCTGCTCGCGGCGGTGCGCGGCACCGTATACACCCGCGCCGCCGATGCGGGCGAAGCGGATGCGGGCTACGGGCTGGAAACCGAACTGGCCGAACCCGACGGGGCATTGGTGGAAGCGGCGCAGGAGGCCGCGCTTGCGCTCGATGCGCTCATCAAGCCGCTGGTGCGCCTGGCCCGCCGGCTGGAAGCGGTGATCGAGGATGCGCCCGACTGGCTGGATGGCGCGGCGCGGGCGCGGGTCGAAGGCGCGATCGCATCGCTGGGCTGGCGCCGGGATCTGATCGCGGCCTGGCTGGCGCTGCTGGCGCGGATCGGCGGCCCGGCCGATCCCGACTTTGTCGACTGGATGACCGTCGATCGGGTCGAAGGGCGCGAATATGATATCGGCATCCACCGCCATTGGCTGGACCCGACCCGTCCGCTGGCCGAAACCGTGCTGAAGCCCGCGCAGGGCGTGCTCATCACCTCGGCCACGCTCAAGGGCGGGGGCGAATGGGACAATGCCGAAGCGCGCGCTGGCGCGATCCATCTGCCCCATGGCGCCCAACGGTTCGAGGCAAGCAGCCCGTTCGACTATCCGGATCGCGCCGAAGTGCTGATCGTCACCGACATCAAGCGAGGCGACATCGCCGCGCTGTCGGGCGCCTATGGCCGTTTGATCGAGGCGGCCGGCGGCGGGACGCTGGGCCTGTTCACCGCCATCCGTCGGCTGCGCGCGGTCCATGCCCGCATCGCCGATCGACTCGCACGCGCGGGCCTGCCGCTTTATGCCCAGCATGTCGATCCGATGGACACAGGGACACTGGTCGATATTTTCCGCGACGATCCGCGCGCGTCCCTGCTGGGCACCGACGCGCTGCGCGACGGGGTCGATGTGCCCGGCCATTCGTTGCGACTGGTGGTGATGGAGGGCGTGCCATGGTCCAAGCCCACGGTGTTGCATGCCGCGCGCCGATTGGCCGGCGGGGGTAGCGCCTATGACGACCGGCTGATCCGGGCGCGGCTGGCGCAGGCCTTTGGTCGTCTGATCCGCCGGGCCGAGGATCGGGGTAGCTTCGTCATCCTGTCCGCCGCCATGCCCAGCCGCCTGCTCTCCGCCTTTCCGCCCGGAACGCCGGTGCGTCGGCTGACGCTGGATGAAGCGATCATCGCCGTCAGTCGATCCGCCCGGAGCGAAAGCCTTGGCGAACGCCCCGCCATCGGGCATCAGGGGCACGAATCCGGCTTGCCCCGACAGGAGTGACAATGAAGCGGCTGACCCTGTTGCGCCACGCGAAGTCCGATTGGGACGATCCGGTGGCGCGCGATTTCGATCGCCCGCTCAACCAGCGCGGTGAAAAGGCCGCGCGGCTGATGGGAAAGTTCGCCGCGCGCCAGGGGATGCGTTTCGACCAGCTGGTGGCCTCCCCTGCCGAGCGTGTGGTGCAGACGCTGGACGCCTTTTTCACCGGCTATGGCGAAACGCTGGAGGCGCGCTGGGACCGGCGCATCTACCTCGCCTCGTCCGCGACGCTGTTCGACGTGGTGCGCGACCTGCCCGAAACGGCGGAAGCAGCGCTCATGTCAGGTCACAATCCCGGCTTTGAGGAACTGATCCTGGATCTGGTGCCCGACGACGGCAAAAGCGCCCTGCGCGACGATGTCGAAGTCAAATTCCCCACCGCCAGCCTGGCCGTCATGGACTTGGCGATCGAGCGCTGGGCCGATGCGCGGCCCGGCGTCGCCACGCTCAAAAGCTTTACGCGGCCGCGCGACCTTGATCCTGCACTCGGGCCGGAAACGCGCTGACGCGGCGCGCCGGTCGGTCAGACGCCGAGCGCCCGCGCCAACATGGCGCGCACCGTTTCCAATTGGCTGAGCAGGGTTTCGGGCGCGGCGTCAACCGGCGCAGGCGGCATGCTGCCCGCGCCCTCGCTCAACGCCTTCTGCGCCCCCTTCACCGTGAAGCCCTCGACGCTCAGCAGATGATGGATCCGCCGCGCCAGCAGCACGTCGTCGGGCCGGTAATAGCGGCGGTTGCCGGCGCGTTGCAGGGGCCGCAAGGCCGGAAAGCGCGTTTCCCAATAGCGCAGGATATGCTGGGGCACATCGAGTTCAGCGGATAATTCGCTGATCGTCAGAAATGCCCCCTCCGCCTTTTTCATAACTGCAATGTTGCACCCGCCCCCACCAGGGCGTCAACCGCAACCGACGGCGTCCGACAGGAAAAAGCGGCGGATAATCCTGCGCTTGTCAGGCGACGCGATCGCGCATGGTCTGGCTGGCGCGGAATGTCAGCACCCGGCGCGGCTCGATCGGCACTTCCACGCCGGTCTTTGGATTGCGCCCCATGCGCTGGGTCTTGTCGCGCAGGACGAAGGTGCCGAAGCTGGAGATTTTCACATTCTCGCCGCGCTCCAGCGCGTCCGACATATGATCCAGAATGGATTCGACCAGCGCCGCCGCTTCCGCGCGCGACAATCCGACATGACGGTTTAGGCTGTCCGCCAAGTCCGCCCGCGTCAAAGTGCTCATTTCGCCCATATTGGTCCCCTCTCGACCGATTGCGTCAGTCACCCCCCGATGACCAAAGGCAAATTTGACCGATTCCTGCTGATTCGGCAAGCAGCACCAATGATCATAGACGTAAGACGCAGGCACCCCAGGTAAAGCCGCCGCCCATGGCTTCCAGCACGACGAGGTCGCCGGCTTTGATCCGCCCGTCGCGCATTGCAAGGTCGAGCGCCAGCGGAACCGACGCAGCCGACGTATTGGCGTGCCGGTCGACCGTCACGATCACACGCTCGGCAGGCAGCTTGAGCTTGCGCGCGGTCGCATCGAGAATGCGGGCATTGGCCTGATGCGGCACCAGCCAGTCGATGTCGCGCGCGTCCAGGCCAGCCAGGCTCATGACTTCGTTCAAGACCGAGGCCAAATTGACCACGGCATGGCGGAACACTTCCTGCCCCTTCATGCGCAGCTTGCCTACAGTGCCGGTGGTCGAAGGGCCGCCATCGACATAGAGAAGCTGATTGTGCCGACCATCGGCATGGAGTTTCGACGCCAGGATGCCCCGTGCGGAGCGGGGGTCGGTGGCCGCGCTTTCCTCCGCGCCCAGCACGATCGCGCCCGCGCCGTCGCCGAACAGGACGCAGGTCGTGCGATCTTCCCAATCGAGGATGCGGCTGAAGGTTTCCGACCCGATCACCAGCGCATGCTGCGCCGCGCCCGACCGGATCATGCTGTCCGCCACGGTCACGGCATAAAGAAAGCCCGAACATACTGCTGCGACGTCGAACGCGACACAATCGTCGATGCCGAGCGCCGCCTGCACCTTGGTTGCGCTAGCGGGGAAGGTCTGGTCGGGCGTCGCCGTCGCCAGGATGATGAGGTCGATGTCCTGCGCGGCCAGGCCAGCCGCTTCCAGCGCGGCCTTGGCGGCATCGGTCGCCAGCGTGGCTGTGGTTTCCCCCTCACCCGCGATATGGCGCATGCGGATGCCGGTGCGCTCGACGATCCATTCATCGCTGGTGTCGACCGTCTCTGTCAGTTCGGCATTGGTGACGACGCGCTTGGGCAGGGCGGAGCCTGTCCCCAGGAGAATAGAACGGCGGATCACTTGACGGGCTGCTCCAGCTTCGATGCGACGGCGCCCAGCCCCTCGACGCCCGCCATGTCGGCGGCGATGCGGCGGGTAATATCCTCTTCCAGCAACCGCGCAGCGACATGGACGGCATTGGCTACGCCCTTTTCGTCCGCGCCGCCATGGCTTTTCACCACGACGCCGTTGAGGCCCAGGAACACCGCGCCATTATGGTTATTCGGGTCCAGATGATGTTTGAGCATATACATGGCCGGCTTCGAAATGAGGAAGCCGATCTTGGACCGGATGGAGCTGGTGAAGGCCTTGCGCAGGACGTCGGTGACGAAGCGGGCCGTGCCCTCCGCCGTCTTGAGCGCGACATTGCCGGAAAAACCGTCGCACACGATGACGTCGCTGTCCCCGCGCGCGATCTTGTCGCCTTCGGTGAAGCCGTCGAACTGAAGCGACAGGTCATTGGCGGCGCGCAGAATGGCCGCGGCATCACGAATTTCGTCCGTGCCCTTCAATTCTTCGGTGCCGATGTTGAGCAGGCGCACGCGCGGCCGGTCAAGATCGAAGGCAATGCGGGCATAGGCGGCGCCCATCACCGCGAACTGGACCAGGTTGCGCGCGTCGCATTCGGTGTTCGCGCCCAGATCCAGCATGATGGCATCATTGTCGCCCAGCGTCGGTAACATGGCGGCAAGGGCCGGCCGATCCACGCCGGGCATGGTGCGCAGCGCCAGCTTCGCCATCGCCATCAGCGCGCCGGTATTGCCGGCGGACACCGCGGCACCCGCGTCGCCTGCCTTCACCGCGGCGATCGCCATCGCCATGGAGCTGCTCTTCTTGCGAATAGCGACGCTTGGCTTGTCCGAACCGTCGACCACGCTGTCGCTATGAACGACATCGGACGCCGCCCGCAAATTGGGGTGACGGTCAAGCGCGGCCTTGATCCGCACTTCGTCGCCGAACAGGGTGAACCGCAGGCCTTCGTGCCGATGGCGGGCCAAGGCGGCACCGGCCATCATCACACGCACGCCTTCGTCCCCGCCCATCGCGTCGATTGCGATTCGCGGTTGTCTGGACACTGTCAGGTCACCCCTTTGCGGAGTAGAGAATGGGCTCAGGCCCCGACGGCGACGACTTCGCGGCCGTTATAGTGCCCGCAGGCGTCGCACAGATTGTGCGGGCGCTTGAGTTCACCGCAGTTGGAGCATTCCTGATAGGCCTCGACGCGCAGCGCGTCGTGGCTGCGGCGCATGCCGCGACGGGAGGGAGAAGTTTTCCGCTTGGGGACAGCCATGTCGGCACCTTGTTCCGTATAATGATCTGGTTGTGCGACTGGCCGGTTTCCGATGGGATGCCGACGCCAACGGCGCCGCAGACCCATGCGGCCCGGGTGATCGCGAAGCCATGCGCCTATAGCGCTTTTTGCCGTCCACGCAACCCCTTCCTTCCTTTGCGCTTGCCCGCCCGGCCCCGCGCGATAGGGTACGCACGTCGATATACAGGGGAATGCCGGATGTTGCTGCCGATCACATTGACCTTTGCCGCCGCCTGCGCGCTGCTCAATCTGTGGCTGGCGATTCGCTGTGCGCGGTTTCGCATTTCGGACAAGATCATGCATGGCGATGCCGGTCATGCGCTGCTCGCCAAACGGATGCGCGCCCACGCCAATTTCATCGAATATACGCCGATCATCCTCATCCTGTTCGCGCTGATCGAACTGGCGGCCGGGCCTTCGCTGTGGCTGTGGATCGGGGCGCTGGCCTATATCCTGGCGCGCGTCGCCCATGCCATCGGAATGGATGCGGACAAACCGACCCTGTGGCGTGCGGGCGGGGCGCTCGTCACCTGGGGCGTCATGGTGCTGCTTGCGGGCGCCGCGCTTGCCCTGGCCTATCACCAGACGCGCGAAGTGCCGGTGCCGCCAGCCTTGGCGGCGCAGGCCTAGATCAGCGCGCCAGCACCGAATCGGCCACGAACGGATTAGTGCGGCGTTCATGGGCGAAATTGCTCATCGGCCCATGGCCGGGCACGAAGGCGGTTTCGCCGCCCAGCGGCCATAATTTCCCGGTGATGGCGTCGATCAGTTGCTGGTGATCGCCACGCGGGAAATCAGTGCGGCCAATCGCCCCCTGGAACAGCACGTCGCCCACGATCGCCAGCTTGCTGGGCGCATGGTGGAACACGACATGGCCGGGCGTGTGGCCAGGGCAATGATAGACGTCCAGCGTCAGATGGCCAACCGTCACCTGGTCGCCATCCGCCAGCCAGCGGTCTGGTTCGAAACTTTCCCCCGGCACATTCCAGCGCTCGCCATCCTGCGCCAACCGCTCGATCCAGAACCGGTCCTCCTCATGCGGCCCCTCGATCGGGACGCCCAGGTCGCGCGCCAGAACGCCCGCCTGCCCGCAATGGTCGATATGCCCGTGGGTGATCAGCAGCTTCTCGATGGTCACGCCATGCTGCTGCGCCGCTTTTTTGAGCATCGGCAGGTCGCCGCCCGGATCGACGAAGGCACCCCGCATCGTCTCCGTGCACCAGAACAACGTGCAATTCTGCTGCAACGGGGTGACGGGGATCAGGGCGGCTTTGAGCGGCGGGTTGGTCATGCGCCCGATGTGGCGAAACCACACGCGCCGCGCAAGGGTCAGTCCTCCGCAGCCAGTGGGATCGGCTCGGCCAGGCTGATGCCGTCCAGCACCTTGGCCGTCTCGTCGCGCACGCGCAGCATGATGCGATGCAGGCGGCATTCGCTTTCGGGCAGGCAGTTGGTGCAGCTTTCATGCGCGAAGCGGCTGGCGCAGGGGGTCAGGGCCAGCGATCCGCGGGTCAGCCGGACGATATCACCATAGCTCACATCGACTGGCGCCAGCGCCAGCCAATAGCCCCCGTCCCGGCCGCGCTGCGTCGCCACCAGCCCTTCGCGCGACAATTCGGACAGGATCACGGTCAGGAACTTGGCCGGAATATTCTGCCGCGTGGCGATCTCGTTCAACGGCACGGGGCCCTGGCGGTAGCGGTCGGCAAGATGCTGGAGAGCGCGAATGGCGTAACGGGTCTTCTGGGACAGCATGATCCCGTTATTCGCGCCCGCCCGCCTTTTGACAAGCGCTTAGAGCGCGGCCGTCATCGCCGCGCGCGCCTGCCCCGGAAAGTCGGTGAAAAAGCCATCGACCCCGGCTGCGACGATCGCGCGGACATAGCCGGCAAAGTCACCGCGGCCTTCTGGATCGGCGCCGCGCTGATATTGGGCGGGCAGGAAGGGGTTTTCCATCCGCAGCGTCCAGACATGCACCTGCAACCCCGCGTCATGGGCGCGGCCGACCAGCGCCGTCGCGCCCTCGGGCGTCAGCACCTGTGCGGCGGACGGACCTATGCCATCGGCATAGGTCGCGATCTCCGCCAACCCCTGGACCGTCAGCATGTCGTCATAGCTGGTGCCCGGCATATCGGCCGGGCCGCCCTGCGCATCCACCAACTGGATGAGGCGCAGCCGGGTGGCGGCGCGCAGCGCCTTCAGATTGCCGACCTCGAACGACTGGATGAAGACCGGATCGGCCTGCGTCATATAGCCGTAGCGGCTGAGCAGATCGAGCAAGGGTGCCTGGTGGGGCAGGCCGATGCCCGCGAAATAGCTGGGGTGCTTGGTTTCGGGATAAAGGCCGATCCGCCGGCCGCTTTCCGCTTCCTTGGCGCGCACCAGCTTCAATATCTCCTCGAATGTCGGGATCTGGTAGAGCGCGTCAAAGCGCTTGTTGGCCGGGCGCAGGTCGGGCAACCGTTCGCGCGCGCGCAGGGTGCGCAGTTCCGCCAAAGTGAAGTCCTCGGTGAACCAGCCCGCCATTTCGACGCCGTCAATGACCTTGGTCGTCTTGCGATCGGCAAATTCGGGATGATTGGCGACGTCCGTCGTCCCGCCAATCTCATTTTCGTGGCGGGCGACCAGCACACCGTCCTTGGTCAGCACCAAGTCGGGTTCGATATAATCCGCGCCCTGGTCGATCGCGCGCTCATAGGCGGCCAGCGTATGTTCGGGCCGTTCGCCGCTCGCGCCGCGATGCGCAATGAGGATGGGGTCCGCGCCGGGCGCCGCCCGGGCTATCGAGAGAGGGAGGAGGCTCATCAGAACAATCAGCCCTAATCGCGCCAGCCTCCGCACGCTCATGCCTTCACGCCATGCAGCGCATTTTCGTAGGTCGTCGCCTTGAACCCGACGATCGTACCCTTGCCGGTGTCCAGGATCGGGCGCTTGATCATCGAGGGGTTGGCCATCATCAGCAAAATCGCCTTGTCCGCATCGATATGCGCCTTGTCGCCCGCGTCCAGCGCCTTGAAGGTCGTGCCAGAGCGATTGAGGATGGTTTCCCAGCCATGCTCCATCACCCATTCCTCCAGGCGGTCCTTGTCGACGCCCGATACCTTGTAATCGTGAAAGCTGTAGGGGACGCGCTCATTGTCCAGCCAGTTGCGGGCCTTCTTGATGGTGTCGCAATTCTTGATGCCGTACATGGTAATCATGATGCTGTGCTCCTGTCACCCTTTGAACGCGGTGACTTCGATCTCGATCTTCATTTCCGGCTTGACCAGCCCCGCGATGATGCAGCTTGCCGCCGGGCGGATGTCGCCGAATATGGGGCCGGCGATGTCGCCCATCACGTCCCAATAGGCGGCGTCGGTGATATAATAGGTGACGCGCACCACGTCGGCGAAGGAAAAGCCCGCTTCGTCGAGCGCCTTGCCAATGGTCTCGAATGCGTTGCGCCCCTGTTCGACCACATCGCCGGGCATCACTTTGGTATCCGGGTCCGTGCCCGTCGTGCCGGCGACAAAGCACCAGTTGCCCTGGACGACGGCGCGCGAATAGCCGACCTGCGCCTCGAAGGGCGAGCCGGAGGAGATGAGCTGGCGAGGCATGAAGGATTCCTGCTGCGGTGCGAAAGGATCGCAGGGCGCTTTGCCCCCTCCTCCGCGCCCTGTCCAGCGCTTTTCCCGGAACAGCCGCCCCGGCCGGCCGTTCATCAAGGCCGTATAGTTGACAGGAGACGCATCATGGACCGCCCCACCCCCGATCGCGAGATGGAAGAGAATAGCGAACAGGCCGAAGCCGGCACCCAGGCGCAGGACGTGGCCGATGACGCCGCCACCCGCACCA
Source organism: Sphingobium sp. UBA5915 (assembly GCF_002431195.1). Taxonomy (NCBI): domain Bacteria; kingdom Pseudomonadati; phylum Pseudomonadota; class Alphaproteobacteria; order Sphingomonadales; family Sphingobiaceae; genus Sphingobium; species Sphingobium sp. UBA5915. The sequence continues at coordinate 80,676 of NZ_DJDV01000119.1, forward strand.
TAGATCTGAGCGAAGACAGCGAGCGGGGCGGCAAGACCGATCCAGCGCAGCTCGTGCCAGACGACACCGAGGATCTGGTAGAAAAGATGAACGCGATGAACCGTTCGGGTCGGCTCGACATGGATGCCTATGCCGGCGAGCCGCAAATGGACGACGAAGAGGACGTTCTGGGCGATACCGAGGATGCGGATGACGAGGATGGACTGCCCTGATCGGTCTGACCGGCATCCAGCGCCAGATTGATCATGCCCCGGGCGAGGTGGCCCAGTGCTTGCGCCATGGCATCACCCATGGCCGGGTCCAGCCCGTCTTGTCCGGCGATGGCGCAGGTCATCGCCGTCGCCCATTGATCGGCCAGCGCCGGGGTCACGGGAAAGACCCGGTGCAGCGTCATGATGCAGGGGCCGCGTTCGAACCAGTCTCGCGGACCGCCGAGCCATCCGACGATGAATCGCGTCAGGCCGTGCCGCACCGGCCCCAGGTCCGCCGCATGAATGCCGCGTAGCGCCACGAACCGGCTGTCCTGTTCCACCAGATCGTAAAAGCGATCCACGATCGCTCTCACGACGATCTCACCGCCGATGCGGCCATAAGGATTGGGTAGCGACTGGGGCGATGCGGCGGCGTTCATGGACTGGCTCCAATCTGGATCATCATCCCATGGTAGCACCATCAGCAAGTGGCGCTTTGACCGTGGTCAATTCCTGTCTGATCCACACTCGCGGAGAGATGGCGCAGTCTTAACCTCTCCTTTCCCGACGCCATGGCACAACAGGGCATGGCAACAGGATTTCTCCGGACCAAGCGGCGGTCACGCACACGCGATGCGCATAATAGCTGGTCGCGCAGCGGTGCTACCGCCAGACTCCAGCGCAAAGCGGTGGATGGCAGCGTCAGCGGCCCTGCGCTCGTTTATATGGTTTGCCTGGGGCTGTTGCTGGGTTGGTATGGCCCCGGCTGGCTGGAAGCCGCCCGGTTATTCGATCACGCCGGCGAGCATTCGCCCGCGCTTCCTGCGGCATCGGCCGACATGCTGACCGCCAGCTTCGGCTTCTGCCACAGCGGCGGCGGGACAAATTGCGTGGTCGACGGCGACACCTTCTGGTTCCAGGGGGCCAAATATCGCATCGCCGACATCGATACGCCCGAAACCCATGGCCCCCGCTGCCCGGCCGAAGCGGCACTCGGCGCGCGGGCAACCCGTCGATTGCAAAGCCTGATGAACGCGGGCGCGTTTTCACTGGAGCAGGGAGATCGCGATACGGATCGCTATGGCCGCTCGCTCCGCATTGTCACGCGCAGCGGAGAGTCGATCGGGGCCATTTTGGTCGCCGAGGGGCTGGCGCGAGACTGGGATGGCGCGCGCCATCCCTGGTGCTGAAGCGGGAAGACGTTACGAAACCTAACCCCTTCCCGCCGTATCTTCAGCGGCAGTTCAATCCGCCACGATCAATTTCCCGGCCTAGCAGCGCGCCGGCGCCACCACCGATCAGCACGCCCGCGATGTTGGACTGACCCCGATCAATCTGGCTGCCCAGCAGGCCACCCAGCGCCGCGCCGACGATCAGGCCGGTCGTGCCGTCCGAACGGCGGCAATAATAGCGATCGTCATAGCCGCGATAGATGCGCGTACGGCGATCGACACGGATCGGCGCGTACCCGGTTCGATAATAGCGGTCTGGACGATAGAAGCGGCCATAGCGCGGGTCGGGCCGGTTCCAGTCATAGCGATAGACGACCCGGCCGGGCCGGCGATAAGCACCGCGACGGTCGCCCCGCCAGTCGCGCCGCGCCTCGCGCACGTCCCGGCGATAGTCGCGCTGCGCGCGGCGCTGATCCTGCACATAGCGTCGCTGCGCCTGGCGGCTGTCGCGGCGATACTCACGGCGGGCATCGCGGACATCCCTGCGATGCTCGCGTGCGTTATGGCCCGGCTGGGCCAGCGCAGGCACAGCGGTGATGCCGGTCAGCGTCATCGCGCCCAGCGACAGGGCCGCAAGGGCGCGCTTGAACGGGCTCATCATGGCTCGAAGCTCCTTGAATCATATCATGGCGACAGAACTCGCTGTTCTGAAACATGTTGCATGAACGATACAAAACCTGCCGTTCAGGCAGGGGACAGTGCGACTTAGCTTTACGTGGACCGCAGGGGGACGCCCTGTTCCCCAAAACCAGGATGATGGCTTCAATCAACGCCTCGTTCGGGCGCGGCAAAGGTGGTTGGGCTGGTCAGCACCACACGTTGTAGCCGCGTGCGATCGTCACAATGCTGGCAATGGGCCTGATCGAACAGCGTTTCGATCACCCAGTTCTGCGCCGATACATCCCATATGACCCGTGCATCGCGCGCGACATGGTCGCTGCCGCAAATATGGCAAATATAGGCGTGGCGGATTGGTCCGGACAGAGGCATGCCTCCACCTTATCGCCCTTACCGCCGAAATGGCGGCAATTTGCGCCATTTCGGACCTGATTGCGCACCCCCACATCAGACCGTCCGATTTTTCGGGAAATCGGGAACATCATGGGTCGGGCTGCCTTCCGGTCATGATATAAGCACGACTCACAAGGAGACGACGCATGACCATCGCACGTTTCGAAGATTATCCTGCTGCAGACGTCTGGACCCCGCTGTTTCAGGCCTGGCAAATCCCGTGGCAGATGACGCTCCAATGGTGGGACTTCTATGCCGAGGCGCTGCAGGTTTCCGGCATGCATGTTCCCTATGGCAGGGCGCCTGCAATGCCCAAGGACCAGGAACCGCTGCATGTGGAGGAGGCGGAGGGGCTCTGCGCCTGACGGCGACCACCCCGACCGATTATCCCCGCGCGACCTGAAATCCCGCAAAGGACTGACTTACCGGCATCAACTCCAGCCGGTTGACGTTGAGGTGCGGCGGCAGCGTCGCGACCCACAACAGGGTCTGCGCAATATCCTCTCCCGTCATCGGATCGGCGCCGCCGTAAAGCGTATCCGAAGCATCCTGGCTACCGGTGCGCACGAAGGTGAATTCGGTTTCGACCATGCCCGGTTCGATCGAGGTGACGCGCACTCCCGTGCCGTGCAGATCGGACCGCAGGCCAAGCGAGAATTGCTGTACGAACGCCTTGGTCCCGCCATAGACATTCCCGCCCGCATAGGGATAGGTCGCCGCCACCGAACTCAGATTGATGATCGCGCCCTTGCGCTCCACCAGACGCGGCAGCAGCTTGTGGGTGATGGCGATAAGCCCGTTTATATTGGTGTCGATCATCTGCCGCCATTGCGCCAGGTCCGCCTTGTGCGCCGGCGCGGTGCCGAGCGCCAGACCGGCATTGTTGATCAGCAGGTCGATGGCCTGAAATTCCGGGGGAAGCGATGCCAGCGCCCCGTCGATCGCCGCCTCGTCGCGCATGTCGAAAGCAAGCATGTGCATCTTAGGGCCAATTTCGGTCGCCAGCGCTTCCAGCCGTTCGGCCCGTCGGCCCGTGCCGATCACGCGCCATCCCGCTGCTGCAAAGGCGCGTGCGGCCGCTTCGCCAATGCCGGCGGTGGCGCCTGTGATGAGAACGGTCCGGTCAGTCATGCGGCCTCCTGTTGGCAAGGCGGGACCGGCGAATATCAGCCATCCCGCGTGCATCGTCGCGCCTATGTGGCGTAGCGATGCGCGCGAGACAACCGCTCACGGCAGGGCTCAGGCGACAGGCTGATCACTGATCGGACTTTCCATCGCGGAGGATCGAGTTCCTTTTGGATGCAAATTCCTCGTCGGGGTCCTCCGACGGACTGTCAGCCGGGCCGGCCCAAGGCGCATTATCACGTCCCCGCACCAAACACTCCGCCTGCCGTGGCGGCCGCATCGAGTTACCTGTTGTTAACGATTGACTGCCAGATTCGGCTCCTTGCCATCGTGGCGCATCAGGGCTGCGGGCGTATTTTCGGAGGTGCCGGACAATGACTATCACGGAATTGGCAGCACGTTTCGATCGGCGTCGCCATGCGCGCTTCGTCACCGCGTTCGAAGCGGATTTGCTGGAGGGCGAGGACTGCCGCAAGGTCATCGTGGGCGACGTTTCGGCGGGCGGGTGCCTGCTCGAACATCGCGATGGCTTCCGCATTGGGACAACGGTTCGGCTGCGGGCCAAGGATATCGACATGGAAGCGCGCATCATGTGGTCGCGCGGCGACCTGTGCGGCATGCGTTTCGCCCAGAGCGTCGATCCTTGGCAGGTTATCCGCGCCAATGTCGATGGTGCCGCGCGGATTGAGGACATGATGAATCAGGCGGCGCGCCTGCGGCCTGAACCCACCCGCTAAAATCCTAGCGATCCTCCTCGTCGCTCAGGATGCGCATCGCTGCGCCGTCCGGATCGTCGAACTGGCCCGAGCGCAAAGCCGCGAAAAAGCCCGCCAGCGCCACCCCGCCGCACAGCAGCGCAAGGGGAATGAGCAGCGCCAGCCCGGTCATCGGGCGGCGCCATTGAGCCGGAGCGCGTTGGCGACGACGATCAGCGACGACAGCGACATGGCGACGGCAGCAACCAGCGGCGTGACCTTGCCCGCCACCGCCAGCGGAACGGCCAGCATATTATAGCCGATCGCCAGCGCGAAATTCTGCCGCACGATGTGAATGGTGCGCCGGGCCGCGCGCAAGGTGATGCCGACAGGCGCCAGGACATCGCCCAGAAACACCATGTCCGCCGCCAACTGACTGGCGTCGCTGGCGCAGGCCGGGGCCATGCTGGCATGCCCCGCCGCCAGCGCCGGTCCGTCATTCAGTCCGTCCCCCACCATCAGCACCTTGCGCCCCTGGCGCTTCATGCGTTCAACCAGCGCCAGCTTGTCGGCGGGCCGCAAATGCCCGATCGCGGTGGCCCCCGTCGCGCGCGCCACCGGACCCAGCGCCTCCGGCCGATCGCCGCTCGCGATCACGATCCGGTAGCCGGCGGTCCGCAAGGCTGGCAGGATTTCGCCGGCGTCCCGGCGCAAGGCATCCGAAAATCGCAGCAGGTGCGCCTCCGTCCCGCGCCGATATTCGCTGGCAAGGCCGAACAGGCTGACAAGGCCGCGCGGCCGCGCCAGCGATACCGCGACCCCCGCATGGCGCGCGAACAGCCCCTCCCCCGGCACCTCCCGCAAATCATCCAGCGGTACCGCCTCGACGCCTTGCGCCTCCAGCGCCTGCCGCAGCGCGATGCTGAGCGGATGGCGACTGGCGCGCGCTAGGGCCAGCAGGATCGCCCGATCCTGCCGCGCCATCGCATCCATTTCCTCGGGCACCGGACGGCCCAGCGTCAGCGTGCCGGTCTTGTCAAAGACGATGCTGTCCACCTCGGCCATGCGCTCGAGCGCCGACCCATCCTTGACGAGGATACCCCGGCGCATCAGCGCGCCGCACGCGACGACCTGCGCAGCGGGCACCGCCAGTCCCAGCGCGCAGGGGCAGGTGATCAACAGCACGGCAATGGCGACCAGCATCGCCTGATGCACTCCGGCCCCGGCCATCATCCATCCCGCAAAGGCCAGCGCGGCGGTCAGGTGCACGGCGGGCGCATAATAGCGCGCAGCCTGGTCGGCGATGCGGACATGCCGCGACCGGCCCTGCCCCGCTTCGTCCATCAGCCGGGCGATATCGGCTATCACCGTGTCCGGCCCCGCCGCCGTCACCATCACGGTGATCGGAGCCTCGACATTCAGCGCGCCGGCCTGCACCGCGTCGCCCGGCCCGACACGGACGGGCGCGCTTTCGCCGGTCAGGAACGCGATGTCCATGCCCGACGCCCCTTCGACAACGCGCCCGTCCGCAGCCAGTCGCTCCCCTGCTGCGACCAGCATCCGCATCCCCGGCTGCAACTGCGCCGCCGCCGTCCAGCGGCTTTGTCCGCTGTCGGTCAACACCAGCGCGCCGGGCGCGCCATGTTTCAGCAGCGCCGCGACGCTGGCGCGGGCGCGCCCGCGCACCATCGCGTCCAGGCTCCGCCCCGCCAGCAGGAAGAACAGCAGCATCACCGCGCCGTCGAACCAGGCGTCCGCACCCCCCGTCGCGGTTTCATACAGGCTCATGCCCGTCGTCAGCAGCACGCCGATGCTGATCGGAACGTCCATATTGGTCCGCCCCTGCCGTGCCGCCGCCCAGGCGGACCGGAAAAAGGTCTGACCGGCATAGGCGATCGCGGGCAGCGCGATCAGCGCGGAAAGCCAGTGGAACATCTGCCGTGTGCCGCCGTCCGCCCCGGACCACACCGAAACCGACAGCAACATGATGTTCATGGCGGCGAAACCCGCCACCGCCAGCGCGCGCAGCAGCGCCCGGCCTTCCGCCGCCGCCAGATCGACGCCCGGATCGGCCAGCGGTTCAGCGTCGAACCCCAGCGCCACGATCGCCGCCTTGAGCGCGGGCGGCTCCATTGCCGGATCATGGCGCACGGTCACGCGCTTGGCGCTCATGTTGACGCGCGCGGACGCGATCCCGTCGATGCACGCCAGGCCGTTCTCGATCTTGGCGATGCATCCGGCACAGTGAAGCGAAGGAACGACGAACTGGCTTTCGCTCAGGGCGGCCTCGGCCGGAGCGTCGTCGACCAGGGGCTGGGTCGCCATCAGTCGATCTCCGCCATCAGATGCCGCTGCTGGCGATCCCGCGTTACCGTCACGCGCAGTTGCCAGCGCCCGGCTGGCAGGACGCGATCGCTGACATAGCGCCCCGGCCGTTCCTCCTGCATCACCAGGGCGATATCGTCGGCGCGTCCCAACGGATGCTGGGCGACGGCACGCACCTTGGCCCCCTTCACCGCCGCGCCCGCTTCGTCGTCCAGCCGCACCATGACATGCCGGCCCGCATCCGTCGCGATTTGCTGGCGCCATCCCAGTGCGGCCTGCGCCCTTGCCTGCCCTAGATAGGCATTGAACTTCTGGCTCTCGACATAGCTGTTGTCGACCACGGTCCCACCGAAGCTGCGGACCGCGACCGTCGCCATCACCATGTTGACCGCGATCACCACGACAAAGAAGCCGACCAGGATTGCGGTCATGTGCCAGCCGGTGAACCGGCGGGAGGAAACTGCATCGCGCATGTCAGGGCCTTTCGAAACGAGCATCTTCGCTGTCGCCGCCGCCTTCGCGATCAGTCGCCCGCACGATGAAGCGGAAATCCTGCCGCTGCGGGCCGACGGCCGGCGCGGCAATGAACAGGCGCAGCTTGGCGACGCTGTCGGCCGGCACGGTGGCGACGATGCGGCTCGATGCGTCGTCCCTGGGCGTCGCGTCGGTCCACAAGGCACCCCCGGCCAGGCCATCGGTCGATATGGCAACCGGGCGCGGCCGCGCCTCCATGTTGCGGATCTTGATGGTATAGGCGTTGCGGATGGAGCCATCCGAAAGTCGCACGAAAATGGGGTTGCGGTCCTGCTGCGCCGCGATGTCAATGCGCGTTCGCGCGCCCAGTGCGAACAGCATCGCCGCGCCGATCGCGCTCCACGCCGCCAGATAAGCGATCGTCCGGGGACGCAGCAGCGATTGCGACAGGGGTCGCGGCGGGCTGCCCTGCTTTTCCGCTTCGGCGTCGTCCTCGGTGCAATAATCGATCAGGCCCCGGGGCCGGCCGACCTGCGCCATCACCCGGTCGCACGCATCGATGCACAGCGCGCAGGTGATGCAGCCGATCTGCGGCCCTTCGCGAATATCGATGCCGGTCGGGCAGACCGCGACGCACTGGTCGCAATCGACGCAATCGCCAAATTGCTGCGGATGGGCGGCAGCCTTCTTCAGGCTGCCACGCTTTTCCCCCCGCCAGTGCTTATAGGTGACGACCAGCGACTTTTCGTCCAGCATGGCCGTTTGGATGCGCGGCCACGGGCACATATAGATGCAGACCTGTTCGCGCAGGAAACCGCCCAGCAGGAACGTCGTCGCCGTCAGCACCGCTGTCGTTGCATAGGCGACCGGCGCAGCCGTGCCGTTCCAGAAGGCGCGCTGCAAGGTCGGCGCATCGGCGAAATAAAAGATCCAGGCACCTCCGGTCAGGAAGGCGATGACCAGCCAGACGCTCCACTTCGCCAGCCGCCGCGCCAGCTTGCCCGCGCTCCATGGCGCCTTCGCAAGCCGGATCTGCGCATTGCGATCGCCATCGATGAAGCGTTCGACATGCTGGAACAGGTCGGTCCATACGGTCTGCGGACAGGCATAGCCGCACCAGGCGCGCCCCACCGCCGAAGTCACAAGGAACAGCCCGATCCCCGCCATGATCAGCAGGCCCGCCACATAATAGAATTCATGCGGCCAGATTTCGATCGCGAACATGTAGAAGCGCCGATGCGCCAGGTCGACGAGCACCGCTTGGTCGGGCGCATAAGGCCCCCGGTCCCATCGAAGCCACGGCGTCCCCCAATAGATCGCCAACGTCACCGCCATGACCGCCCATTTGAAACGCCGGTAAAAGCCATCCACCGCCTTGGGGTAGACACCCTTGCGCTTCTCGTAGAGATCGCCGGAGCCGGCGGGCATCAGCATGGCATCCTCCTTCAGGGTTGGGCGGCGGCGTTGTCCGCAGGGGCTGGGGCGGCCGCTGGCAGGGCTTCGCCGCCACCCAGGCTGTGCACATAGGCCGCCAGCATCCGGATCGTCGCCTTGTCCAACTTGTCGTTCCAGCGCGGCATGACCCCCTGGCGGCTGTTCCATATGGTCTGCCGGATCGTGTCTGCATCGCCGCCATACAGCCATATGCCGTCCGTCAGATTGGGCGCGCCCAGTTCGCGGCTGCCCGTGCCGCCCGCACCATGGCAGACCGCGCAATTGTCAGCGAACAGCTGCGCGCCCCGACGCGCTGCGTCGTTCGGCTTGCCCTGGTGGCTGATGACGCGAACATGCGCGACGACATCATCCACCTGCTGGGGCGTCAGCAACTGGTCGCGGCCAAATGCCGGCATGATCGACTGGCGCGTGTCGGCATGGTCGGGGTTGCGGATGCCATCGGTGATCGTCTTCTCAATGGTGGCGAGATCGCCGCCCCACAGCCAGTCGTCATCGTTGAGATTGGGATAGCCGTTCGATCCGGCCGCCCCCGCCCCATGGCATTGGACGCAATGCACCTTGAACGCCGCCCGACCGCCTTCGACCGCAACGCGCATCAATTCCGGCCGACCGGCCAGCTTCTCGATGGTGGTGGCGGCGATCGCCTGATGCACAGGTGCCAGTTGCGCATCCCGCGCGGCCAGCTCGCTCGCCAGCGCCCCCCGACTCGACCATCCCAGCATCCCGCGCGTGGCGCTGTCGATCATGGGCCAGGCGGGATAGGCGATGGTGTAGCCGATCGCGAAGAGGATCGTCGCGTAGAAGGTCCACAGCCACCAGCGCGGCAACGGCGTGTCCAGTTCGCGGATACCGTCCCATTCATGCCCCTTGAAGGGCGTGCCGGTCGCGGCATCGACGGCTTTTGTCGGTTCGTCAGCCATGTTCGGCCTCCGTCGCTTCACTTTCGCTTTCGAAGATCATCGTCGCGGCGCGATGGCTGTGTTGTCGCCCGTGCGGCAGGAAATGCCACCCGATCAGCAGCCCATAGGTCGCCCCCATGAACACCAGCCCCCAGCTGTCCGCGAAATGGCGCAGCGCGTCGTAGCTCATCGCCCTTCCTCCTTCGGCGCGACCTGACCCGGCAGGGATTCCTGGGGTCGGGCGGCATCGACATCGACCAGCGTGCCGATCATCTGGAGATAGGCGACCAGCGCGTCCATCTCGGTCAGGCGGCTCGGATCACCGTCGAAATCGCGCGCCTGCGCCTTGGGATAGCGTTTGAGCAGGTCGGTCGTGTCGGTATCGGGATCGGCCTGCGCGGCCAGATCGTCATTCGCCTTGCTGATGTCGGCGTCGCTGTAGGGAACGCCCACCCGCGTCAGGGCCTTGAGGTCGGCGCGCATGTCCCCGGGCTTGAGGTCGCGCTCGGCGAGGAAGGGATAGGTCGGCATGATGGATTCGGGCACCACCGCGCGGGGGTCCTTCAGATGCTGGACATGCCATTCGTCGGAATAGCGGCCGCCCACCCGCGCCAGGTCCGGCCCGGTGCGCTTCGACCCCCATTGGAACGGGTGATCATACATGCTCTCGGCGGCCAGGCTGTAATGCCCATAGCGTTCCACCTCGTCGCGAAAGGGGCGGATCATCTGGCTGTGGCAGTTATAGCAGCCTTCGCGGATGTAGATGTTGCGCCCGGCCAGCTCCAGCGGCGTATAGGGGCGCATGCCCTCCACCTTCTCGATCGTGTTGTCGATCCAGAAGAGCGGCGCGATCTCCACGATGCCGCCGATGGCAACGGTGATCAAAGCGGCAATGCCCAGCAGGGACACGTTCCGCTCCAGCGTGCCATGGTTGAAAAATTTGGAAGCCATGTCCTGTTTCCCCTTCAGGCCGGGCGGGCGATCAGCGGCTTGTCGGCCGCCATGTCGTGCGACGCGTCGTGCATCGGCTTTTCTTGCCGCAGCGGGCTGCCCGCGATGGTGCGGCCGATATTCCAGGCCATGATGATGGCCCCGCTCAGATAGAGCAGCCCGCCCGCCGCGCGGATCAGATACATGGGCCACATCGCGCTCACGACTTCGGAAAAGGCGTAGACCAGGTAGCCGTCGGCCCCATATTCGCGCCACATCAGCCCTTGCATGATGCCCGCCACCCACATCGACGCGGCGTAAAGGACGATACCCACGGTCGCGAGCCAGAAGTGCCAGTTGACCAGCCGCAGGCTGTAGAGCCGCTCGCGCTTCCACAGGCGCGGCGCCAGATAATAGAGGCAGGCGAAGGTGATCATGCCGTTCCAGCCGAGTGCGCCCGAATGTACATGGCCGATGGTCCAGTCGGTATAATGGGACAGGCTGTTGACCGCCTTGACCGACATCATCGGCCCTTCGAAGGTGGACATGCCGTAGAAGGCCAGCGCCATCACCATCATACGGATGATCGGATCGGTGCGGATCTTGTCCCAGGCGCCGTTGAGCGTCATCAGGCCGTTGATCATCCCGCCCCAGCTCGGCATCCACAGCATGATCGAAAACACCATGCCCAGCGTCTGCGCCCAGTCGGGCAGCGCGGTGTAGTGCAGATGGTGCGGCCCCGCCCAGATGTAGAGGAAGATCAGCGACCAGAAATGGATGATCGACAGGCGATAGCTGTAAACCGGCCGCTGCGCCTGTTTGGGCACGAAATAATACATCATGGCCAGGAAGCCGGCGGTCAGGAAGAAGCCGACCGCATTATGGCCGTACCACCATTGGGTCAGCGCATCCTGCACGCCGGCAAAGGCGGCATAGCTTTTGGACCCCAGCAGGCTGACCGGCATCGACAGGTTGTTGACGATGTGCAGCATCGCGATCGTCAGGATGAACGCCAGGTAGAACCAGTTGGCGACGTAGATGTGCGGTTCGGACCGTTTGACGATGGTGCCGCCGAACACGACCAAATAGGCGACCCAGACGATCGTCAGCCACAGGTCGACATACCATTCGGGCTCGGCATATTCCTTGCCTTCGGTAATGCCCATCAGATAGCCGGTCGCGGCCAGCACGATGAACAGCTGATAGCCCCAGAAGACGAAGTCGGCCAGTTTGGGCGCGAACAGTCGCGCGCGACAAGTGCGCTGCACCACATAGAAGCTGGTGGCGATGAGGGCGTTGCCGCCAAAGGCAAAGATCACCGCCGATGTGTGCAGCGGCCGCAGCCGGCCGAAGCTGGTATATTCCAGACCCAGATTGAGCGCCGGAAAGGCGAGTTGCAACGCGATATAGAGTCCGGCGAGAAACCCCGCCAGCGCCCAGAATACCGTGGCAATCACGCCCCAGCGGATCACATCGTCATAATAGCGCCCCTGATCGGCCGGCATCTTCAGCAGGCCGCGGGCAACGGCTGCATAATCGGCCCGGCGCATGGCGATAATCGCCAGCCCCAGCGCGACCAGGCTGACAATGCCCATATGAACGGCAAAGCCCCCATCGCGCGCACCCAGCATCGCTGCAAAGGCGACCAGGGCCAGCGCGAACCAGCCTCCCGTCCGCAAAACCAGTCTATCCATGGACCTTTCCCCGCTTCACGTCCCGGTCCGCGCCGCCCGTCAGAAAAAGCACGCGGCGTGTCCTGGGATTGCTGTGTCAAATGCAGGAAAGCGGGTCTTTACGGGAAAGTGCGTAGGCGCCTGGTGGCAGTGGCGAAGCTCCCCAATCCCGCGGCTTCTGCCGTGCGAGGGGGCTGCTCCACGCGCCCGTTCGAATGTCGTGCGATGGCGGCTGCGTCAAAACAGGCTTGTCGATGACGGGCGGCTCAGGAAATTTCGGCGAGGCGCTCCAATGCGGCCTCATCCACCAGCCGTACGCCCCTGCGCCCGACCAGGTCGATCAGCCCCTGCCGCTTCATGTCCGTCATCTGACGCGATACGGTCTCGATCGTCAGTCCCAGCACATCGGCAATCTGCTGGCGCGACAAGGGCAGCGCGATCACGCCATCGCGATCACCGTGCAATCGCCGCCCGATGTCGATCAGGAATGTCGCGACCTTTTCCCGCGCGCTCTTTCGGCCTAGCAACAGCATCCAGGCGCGGGTGCGGTCGAGCTCGTCGAGCGTGCGTTGCAACAAGCGGTGCTGCAACGCCCCATGACCTGTCGCAAAGCCATCGAAGCTGCCGCGCGGAAAAAGACACAGCCGCGCGTCCGTTAGCGCCGTGACGCTGTGCGGCGTGCGCGCGCCGAAAGGCCGGCCGATGAAATCCGATGGATAGACCACGCCGACAATCTGTTCGCGCCCGCCTCCGGTCGATGTGGACAGCTTGAGCGTGCCTTCGATGACATTGGCGACGATGCTGCTGTCGTCGCCTTCCCACATCACCGTTTGCCCGGCCTTCACCGACACGCGCCGCCCGATCCGGCTCAAGGCCGCACGATCCGCGTCGCACAGGTCGGCGCAGATCGCCGCGTCGCGCACCAGGCAGATGGTGCAGGCGTCAATCGGACGGAGCCGAAGGGCGGCGGGCGCGGCGCCATTTTGCGCCAGGTCAAATCGCATATCCATGGCTGCTGCATGACGCAGCGGCAGGTCGCGCCCTATCCGTAATCGTCCCTATGCAGGCGGCGCCGTCAGGCCAGCCCCACTTCCTTCAGCGGAATGGCCGGGTCGGCCAGTTGCTGCATATCCAACGCCGCCCCGGACAGGACATGGGCGCGGCCCTGGACATAATCCTTGACCGCATTGACGCAATCGAGCGCGATCACCTTGCCGCCCTTCAGATACACCACGGAAAAACTTCGGCTGTCAGGATCGCCGCGCACCACCACCTCGTCGAAACCGGTGGAAAGGCCCACGGTCTGGAGCTTCAGATCATATTGGTTCGACCAGAACCAGGGCACGGCATTATAGGGCTCGCCTTTTCCGACAATGTGCGCGACGGCAGTCTTGGCCTGGTCATTGGCGTTCTGCACCGATTCCAGCCGCATCGTCGCGCCGCCCGCAAAACGGTTGGCATGCGCGGCGCAGTCGCCGATCGCATAAACGTCAGGCAGCGATGTGCGGCAATATTCATCGACATCGACGCCATTGCCGCCAACCGCGCCCGCCGCGATCAGCGGGCCGGTTTCCGGCACGATGCCGATGCCAACGATCACCATGTCGGTCTCGATCCGTTCGCCATCGGCCATCAGCACGGCCGTGGCCTTGCCGTCGGCCACCTCGATGCAATCCATCTGCGCGCCGGTGCGCAGGTCGACGCCATGGGTGCGGTGTTCCGCCTCGTAAAAGCGCGACAGCGGCTCGCCCGCAACGCGCGCCAGCACCCGGTCCAGCGCTTCGAGCAACACGACCGTCTTGCCAAACTTGGTAAGCACAGCCGCCGCTTCCAGCCCGATATAACCGCCCCCGATGATGGTCACATGCCGGACGCTGTCCATCTTGGCCATCATCGCGTCGACATCGGCGCGGCGGCGCACGGCGTGGACGTTATCGGCATCCGCGCCATTGCAGGTCAGCATGCGCGGGCTGCCGCCCGTGCACCAGATCAGCTTGTCATAGCCGATCTCCTTATCCCCCACGGTCACAAACTTGCCCGCAGGATCGACGCTCTTCGCCCGCTTGCCCAGCAGCATGTCAATCTTGCGCTCTTCCCAGAAGGCGGCGGGGCGGATCAGGATGCGCTCGAACGGCTTGTCGCCAGCGAAATATTCCTTGGACAGCGGCGGACGCTCATAAGGCGGGTCCTTTTCGTCGCCGATCATGCCGATCGACCCTTCAAACCCCAATTGCCGCAGCGAAATCGCCGCCTGGGCGCCGGCATGGCCCGCACCCACGATCAGAACGTCATAAAGGCTCATGCCCGCAATCCTCTTCACCTTGCCGCCTTTTGTGGGGGTGATTGGCGCGCTTTGCCAGCGGAGGCAAGGCGATATCCGAATGGACAGGGAAAATGGTAGCGGAGGAGGGATTCACACGAAAAACATAAGATACTGATTTATAACAACGTTCTTGATCGTCGTGCCGATAATTCCGCTCAATCCACCCCCAATTTTACCCCTTCGCGACAGGCCGTGCCGAAATATCGACAGGCCGACATGCGCGATCCCTGCTACGCCCGAGAACGCGGCTGTTTACAGTGTGATCGCAGAAAGGACCGCAGACTATCGACAAACACCACGGTTGCACGGCCGACCTTGGCTGCCTCGATGTCGCCGGAAGCGATGAGCTGGTAGATCTTGGATTTGCTGAGCCCCGTCATCCGTACTGCGTCGGGAATGCGAACGCTTATCGGCCCAATCGGGGGCGCGTCGTCGCCATTCGTTGCAGGCTGCCGGGCCGACATCGGACTATTTCTTACGTGCCCGGCTGAACGAGCGGTCGCTCGCCAGGAAGCCGCTAAGCATGAATGGAATGAGGTCCGGTACGGACTCGCGTCGGCCGTAGGCCGCCTCATAGGCCTCGGCGTAGTCGTTCAGCGCTTCGATGAGATCCGGCATGACGTTGATCGTGATCTTAGCCGGCGTCCGATCGGGCAGCCTTGGCAGCTTCAAATCAGCCATGACGGCCTCCCCAGGGTCCGGGCAATATGATGTCTTTGTGCACGACCACCCGTAGCGGCCAGCCGGGACGCACGCGCAAGGTCGGCTGGATATTGAGATTGCGCGTGACGAGCTGATCGCCGGCGCGCGCGCCGCTCTGCTGCGCTGACTCGCGGATCGCCCGGACAAGGTCGCTTTCGGTGCTGCCGAAGCTCAATTCAGTGCCGACGCCCAGCAGTGTCGACAGGGCGACGCCCTTCAGAAGTTGCCAAGTATGCCGGTCGATCCGGTCGGACAGACCCGCATAGCCCTGCGTATCGGTCGCCGGCACATTGTCGATACGAATCGACGAGCCGTCGGGCAGGATAATCCGCTGCCAGACGACCAGCGCACGGCTCTGCCCAAACGCTACAACGCTGTCGTAGCTGCCGATCAGCCGCGATCCTTGCGGAATGAGCAGACCGCGCCCGGTCACACTGTCATAGACGTTCTCCGTGATCTGCGCGGTGACGAGCCCGGGAAGATCCGAGTTGAGCCCGGTTATGAGGCTCGCGGCAATGATGCTGCCGGCCTGCAAGGTCCAAGGCGATACGGACTGCGCCAGCGCGTGCGGATTGATGTCGTCGTCGCGATTGGCGTGGCCGACCAATTCGTTCTTGCGCCCCTGGGCGTTAGGATCTCGGTCAGGGTCGAGGAGCGGCTTGGCAGTCTCGGCCGATGCTGGCGGAACACTTGCATCGGTAGTCACCGGTGCAGGGGCGGCGGCGCGACCGCCGCCCGCCAATTGCAGCATGACGCCAGACTCGCGTGCGGCCTTCTGCTCAGCGGCGATGCGCTGGCGCTCGGCTTCGGCTTCCTGCGCGGCCCGGCTCACCGCATCGGCAGCGGGGTCAGGGGGAACCATCCCGCCAAGCTGCCGCTGGCGCTCGAGGATCGGCCGCCCGAGATCACCGGGAAGCGGTAGCCCGAGCTTCGGCACGTCGCCATAGCTCGTCGGCGCGCCCGCGAGCGCATCAGGCGGCGCCTTCGCGCCAACCAGCTTTTCATCGCTTCGTGCGATCAGGCTCAGGGTCGCGGGCTTGAGCGCCAGCCAGGCGACGCCGATGATCGCGGTCGAGCCGGCGGCAGCGATGGCGACGATCGCACCGCGGCGAAAACGGGTGACGCGGCCCGGCGCCGCGCGCAGAACGAGCGTTTCGGGGTCGGCTTTGGGCGCCGCGATCGGCGCGGAAGAAGCGGTTGGATCGGTCACGCGCCCCTCCCGGCCTTGCGCTGCCGGCTCTTCGGCTGGGCGGCGGTGATACGGACAATCTGCTGTTTCTTGCCGCCAAGGCGCAGCTCGGCGACACCGAACAGGCGGTCGACCACATAATAGCGGCCGGCGACGCGATAGTTGACGAGCTGGGCCTCGCCATCCTCGCCAATCACGAACAGCGGGGGCGCCTCACCCACGGCGATCGCAGGCGAGAACTCGATGTAGGTCTGCCGCCCATCGTCGAACGCGCGCAGCGGCCGCCAGGCCGGCTTGTCGCCCGAGATCGCATAGTTGAAGTTGAGGCTTTCGACCGAGAGGCCCGACGCGATCGGCGTCGCCGCCACGGCTGCATCGCGCTGACGCCGGAGCGCGATCAGCTCGTCATGTGGATAGGTCCAGGAGATCGCCGCCATCGCGGTCGCGGGCGTGCTTTCGAGCTGGAGATGGTAGGTCCGGCGATCGGTAGCAATGACAAGGTTTGTGCGTAGGCCCGCCGAAAACGGCTTGACGAGGATGTGCACGCGCTTGCTTTCGCCGATGCCGCTGGTGGTATCGCCGACAGTCCAGCGCACGGTGTCGCCGGCGGCGACGGACACAATCGTTTCGCCCGGCTGCAAGGCAATGTCGGTGATGCGCTCGGGCGCGGCATAGAGCCGGTAGAGCACGCCTTCCGCCCAGGGATAGACCTGGACGGCATATATATATCCCGCGCTCGACGGCTCGCGCAGTGCCGCCCGGTTGGCGGCAGTGACGCGCGCGGTGGGTGACGCGGGTTCGCGGCTCTGCGCAGCGACGCCCATGGCAAGCGCCATCGCGCTCGCCGCCAGGATGAGGGCACGGATCATTGGTCGGTCCTTTCGGGGGATGGTGCGGCTGCGGGTTGAGCAAGGGTCGGATCGAGCGGCGAGCCCAGCGGAATGTCGGTGGGCGGCGCGACCGGGAGTGATTGTGCGGGATCGGGCACGGCCGATGGTTGCGGCGAAGGCGGCCGGTCCTGAGGCGTTTCCAGTTCGCGGCTCCAGTCGATCGCGTCAACATAGAGACCGAGCGGGTTTTTTCGGAGCACATCGGCCAAGCGCGGCGGCTTGATCTTCACCGTGAGCATCGCCGTCCAGCGTGACGTGCTGGCGAGGCTTCCCCGCTCATATTGCTGCTCGGTCCATTTGACCTGGAAGCTCGTATCCGACGCGCGGACGACGCTCGTCACCTGCACCGAAACCGTCTTGCGCCCGACATCGGCGAACGGATTGGAGGTGCGGGCATATTCGCCGAGGAACAGTGACGCACGTTCGGTCGCGAAATCATAGGCTGATAGCCAGTTTTCACGCATCAATACCGGATCGAGCGAGCGCGCTCGAACGCCGGTGATGAACCGGCCGAGGAACCATGCGATCTGCGGATCGGTCGGCCGATAGTCCTTGGCGGCAGGCGCGACGGCCTGTGCTTGCCCGAGTGCATCGACCTCGACCACATAGGGCACGACGCGGCTTTGCATCGATTGCCAGACCAGCGCGCCCGACAGACCAGTGGTCAGGAACAGGCCGCCGAAGGCCATCAGCCGCCAGTTCTTCGCCTGTGCGCGAGCCGAGCCGATACGCTCATCCCAAAGCTGGCCCGCTCGTTGGTAGGGTGTCTCGGGTTCGGGCGTTCGCCCATAGCGCTGCAATGCGCGTCGAAATTTCATCGCTCAGTCCCTTTCCTTGATGTCTGGAGTGGCGCCAGCGCCGCCGCGGTCGCCGCCCTGGATTGCGTGGATCGCCATCTGGCGGCGGTGGCGAGCATTCTGGCTGGCATGAAGCTTCTGCGCCCAGGCGGGTGTTCCTTCAGCTGCGCCTATCGGCGCGGCTGCGGGGGCGGCGCCGCCGGCACGGGTGCTTCCTGCTTCCCATGCGGCGCGCTGCCCACGATCGGCGGCAGCGCTAACGCCGAGACCGCCGCTCATCCGGTTGGCAGCCGCGCCGCGCATGGCGGTCGCAACGCCGCCGAGGCCCGCGCCGACGCTGGTCGAGCCCGAGGTTTCCTGCCCGAGCTTGTAGGCAGTGGATGCGGCAGACCCCATCGATGTACCGGCGCGGATCGCGCCGAGACCGGCCCCCGCGAGACCGCGTGCCGCGCCGACGGCGCCAGCGCCTGCCATCGCAAGACCTCCGCCGGCAAGCACGGTAGTGGCGATCACCGATCCGGCGCCGAGCTGCGGCGCGCCGGCGACGAGGCCGGATGCGATTCCCGGGCCGAAGATGGAGAGGCCAAAGATCGCGAGGCTCGCGAGCATCAGCGACACGGCCTGTTCGATCGACACCTCGTCGCCGGTGATCGCACTGGTGAAGTCGGCGAAATAGTTAGAGCCGATGCCGACGATGACCGCGAGCACCATGACCTTGATGCCCGAACTGACGACGTTCCCGAGCACCCGTTCGGCGAGGAACGACGTGCGGTTCCACAGCGCAAAGGGCACGAGCACGAAGCCGGCGAGCGAAGTAAGCTTGAATTCGAGGATTGTGATGAAAAGCTGGATCGCGAGGATGAAAAAGGCGGCGATGACGACGACCCAGGCGATCACCAGCACGGCGATCTCGATGAAATTGTCGAAGAAGGCGATCGGGCCAACCAACTCCTTCGCCTGCTCGAGGAGCGGCCATGCTGCCTCGAAGCCGGTCCCGGCCAGCTTGCCGGGTCGCAATAAATCGTCAGCCGTAATCGCGCTGCCCCCTGCGGTGAGGCCGAGGCCGGCGAAGCTGCGAAAGATGATATCGGACAGTGTCGAGAAGCTGTTGAGGATCAGGGCGAAGACGCCGACATAGAGGATCTTTTTGAGGAACTTGGCGATGACGTCGTCTTCGCCGCCGAGCGCCCAGAACAGCCCGGCGAGCGTGATGTCGATGCCGATCAGGATCGTGGTCAGGAAACCGACGTCACCGCCCAACAGGCCGAACCCGCTGTCGATGTAGGAGGCGAAGGCCTCCATGAACTGATCGATGACATTCAGGTCATCCATATGGGCGGGTTCCTGCTTGAAGTTGAAAGGTGTCGCGGGGACCGGCGGCCATGAGAGGGGCAAGCCCTACGGCCCCCGCGACGAGACAGGTTCGGACCCGGGGGGAGCTGGGGGCGCGGTCCTCGCCTGCCTCAGCTCATTGGCGTGGCGTGTAAGCCTTGCCGTCGCCGAGGAAGCGGCGCGTCGACTCGCGTGCCTCGCGCGCGATCTGGCCCCGCTGCGCCTGCTCGACCGATTCCGCCCGGAACTGCGCCGCCATCATTTGCTGAAGCTGGAGCTGCTGCTTGGCGGTGAGCGCGAGAAGCTGGTTCGTGGCCTGCTGCGCCTGAAGCGAGCCTTCCGCGCCCTGGCTGCGCGCGACGATGTCGGCGAGCGCCTGCGTGTCGCTCCGTACGTTGTCGACGATGCGGTTCTGGACCCCCATCGTCTGGCGAAACGCGGACATCGCGGTATCGAGTTGATCGCGTGCGCGAGCCACACGCTGATCGCGGCGGAACACCTGATCGAACTCCTGCGGGTAGAGCTGGCGGAAGCGCTCGTCGAGCTGATCGATGCGGAAGTCGACGCCCTGCGCCTGGCCCATGAGCTGGTCGATCTGCTGGAGGCGCTGGCGAAGCTCCTGAAGTTGCGGGAAATCGATCCGGGACAGGTTCTTGCCCTGGTTGATCAGCATCTGCGCTTCGTTCTGGAGACTCTGGATCTGGTTGTTGATCTGGGCAAGCGTGCGCGCGGCGGTGAGCAGGTTTTGCGAATAGTTCGATGGATCGAACACACTGAGCTGGGCCGCGACGGGCGTCGAGGTCAACGCGATGCCGATACCGAGCGAGCCGACGGCGCCGAGCGCGAGAGCGGAGAGGCACGCATATTTGCGGATAGGGATACGGGGCACGGGAAATTACTCCTTGTCTTCTGGGGGGCGGGCGGCAGGGTGACGCCCAAGCAGGTCGGCCGCCCAATCGAGGCCGGCTTGGGAGAGAAAGGTCGCGGCGAAGTCGGCCTGGCCCTTTTCGGCCAGCACCGCGTCTATGCGCTTCTGGCTGTCGGGATCGGACGCGCCGCACAACGCCAGCGCGATCGGGCCTAGCCCAAGCTCGAACAGCCGGTTGCCGCGCGCTGATTGCAGATAATATTGCCGCTTGGGCGTCGCGCGGCTGACCAGTTCGATCTGGCGCGCGTTGAGACCGAAGCGGACGTAGACCGTCTGGCCCTGCGGCTCGATCGCCCGATCATTGGGCAGCAAGATGCGCTGCGGACAGCTTTCGATGATGGCCGGCGCGATCGTGCTGTCGGCGATATCGGCTAGGCTCTGTGTCGCGAACACGACGCTGACGTTCTTCTTGCGCAGCACCTTCAGCCACTCACGGATGCGCGCGGCGAACAGCGGGTGGTCGAGGAACACCCAGGCTTCATCCAGTACGAGAAGCGTCGGCCGCCCGGTGAAGCGCTCCTCGAGACGATGGAACAGGTAGGTCAGCACGGGCGCAACGACGCCCGCCTGCCCCATCAGCGCTTCAGTCTCGAAGCACTGCACGTCGGCGATCGCTAGATCGTCTTCGGCGGCGTCGAGCAGGCGGCCGAACGATCCTTCGAGCGTATAGGGCGCGAGCGCCGATCGCAGCGGTGCCGATTGCAGCAGCAGCGACAGGCCGGTGAGCGTGCGTTCCTCGATCGGGGCGGTCGCGAGATTGGTGAGCGCCGACCAGACGGCCTCCTTGATCTCGGGTGTGACCAGTACTTTCTCATGGGCGAGCAGCGCGCCGATCCATTCGGTCGCCCAGGCGCGTGCGTTGGAGCGATCGATGTGGCGCAGCGGCTGGAAGGCGATCGTTCGCCCGCCCACGTCATCGGCATGACCGCTCTCACCGCCAAGCCCGAGCGCGTGATGCGCGCCGCCCATCGCCAGCACGGCCGCGCGCGCCGAAAATCCCTTGTCGAAGACATAGACCTGGGAGTCTGGATATCGCCGGAACTGAAGCGCGAGCATTGCGAGCAGCACCGACTTTCCGGCCCCGGTGGGTCCGACGATCAGCATATGACCGACGTCGCCGACATGCGTGCTGAGACGGAACGGCGTCGAGCCGCTGGTTTCCGCATAAAGCAGCGGCGGACCGTCGAGGTGCGGATTACGCGCCGGTCCTGCCCATACCGAGGACAGCGGCATGAGATGCGCGAGATTCAGGGTGTGGACGATCGGTTGCCGGACGTTCGCATAGACATGGCCCGGCAGGCTCGACAGCCACGCCTCGACCACATTCATGCCCTCGCGGATGCAGGTGAAGCCGAGCCCGTTGACGATGCGCTCGACCGCGCGGACCTTTTCCTCGACGCGGGCGCGGTCGATATCGGCAACGGTGATCGTCGTCGTCAGATAGCCGAACGCGACATGATCGCCGCCGAGCGCCTGCAAGGCGAGGTCGGCATCGACCACCTTGTTGTCGGCATCGCTGTCGAGAAGCTGGACCGGCTGGTTGTAGATGACTTCGCGCAGCAGCGCGGTGATCGACTTGCGCTTGTTGAACCACTGCCGCCGCAGGCGAGTGAGCGCTTTGGTTGCGTCGGTCTTGTCGAGCGCAATGAAGCGCGTCACCCAGCGATAGCCAAAATCCTCATGGTTGAGTCCGTCGAGGATGCCGGGACGGCTCGCGTTCGGAAATCCGAGGATGGTGAGCGTCCGCAGATGCTCGTCGCCGAGCATCGGTTCGAGCCCGCCGGTCAGCGGCGTGTCGGCGAGCAGCCCGTCCAGATAGATGGGCGTTTCGGGCACGGCGACGACATGGCGGCGCGCGGAGATCGCACCGTGGAGAAAGGTCAGCATTTCGCTGTCGCCGAGCGCGCGCACCTCGGGCATGAAGCCTCTGAACAGGTCAAGCGCACGATCCGTCTCGGCGATGAAGCCGGCAAGCGCTTGTCGCCAGTCGCGGCCCTTCGCGTCGTCGCTGCGCTCGATCAGCGCTCGGCCCGCCGTGTCCGCCTGATCGGGCGGAGGCAGGAGGGTGAGCGTCAGATAATAGCGGCTCTCGAAATGCGCGCCCGCGCTTTCGAACGCCGCGCGCCGTTCCTCATCGACCAGCCACGACGCCGCATCGGGAAAGCTGCTGTCGGGATAACCCAGCGCTTCGCGCCGCTCGGCCTCGAAATGGAGTGCCCAGCCCGAGCCGAAGCGCTTCAGGACATTGTTCGCCCGCGCGCAGGCGGCGACAAGCTCGGCTTCGGTGGCGGATTCTAGATCGGGGCCGCGGAACCTGAGGACGCGCAAAAAGCTGCCGTCCTTGTTGAGCACCACGCCGGGCGCGACAAGCGCCGCCCATGGAAGATGATCGGCGAGCCGGTCGGCCTTCTGACGGTATTCGCGCAGATTCAGCATGACAGATGCCCCTTCTGGCGAAGGTGGCGGACAAGGACCGGGGCGAAGTCGGGATCGCGCTTGGCGGCGAACACCGCGAGAGTGTGCCCGAACGCCCACATGGCCAGCCCGGCGATCCACTGCTGGAGACCGAGTCCGAGCGCGGCCGCGATCGTACCATTGACGATCGCGATCGCTCGCGGCGCCCCGCCAAGCAGGATCGGCTCGGCAAGCGCGCGGTGCATCGGCGCCTCGAACCCCTCGATATGGCTGGCGCCATAGGAATTTGGCGCGTTCACGAGATGAGCGCCCCGCCGCCGAAGCTGAAGAAGCTGAGGAAGAAGCTCGACGCCGCAAACGCGATCGACAGGCCGAAGATGATCTGGATGAGGCGCCGGAACCCGCCTGCCGTCTCGCCGAACGCGAGCGTCAAACCGGTGACGATGATGATGATCACCGCGACGATCTTGGCGACAGGACCCTGGACCGATTCGAGGACCTGCTGAAGCGGTTCCTCCCACGGCATGCCCGAGCCGGCGGCCTGCGCGGTGGCGGCGAGCGCAAGCCCGAGGCCGATGGCGGCGCCGGTGAGGAAGATGCTCCGACGATCGGGAATACGGGCAGGAATACGGGACAAGCGCATGGTCATTCTCCTTGGGGTTCGAGGGCGTGGTCGGGAGTAAGGTCGAGGACGGCGTAGCCGCCGTCGGGATCGAGGCCGGCGACGCGCGCGATCGTGTCGACGCGGCGCGCGAGGCCGCGCCCGGCGATGAACACGATCATGTCGATGGCGTCGGCGATCAGCCGGCGCGGAACGGTGACGACGCTTTCCTGCACGAGCTGCTCGAGCCGGTAGAGCGCCGACACTGCCGAATTGGCGTGGACGGTTGCGATGCCGCCCGGATGCCCGGTGTTCCAGGCTTTGAGCATGTCGAGCGCTTCGCGCCCGCGCACCTCGCCAACGACGATGCGATCGGGGCGGAGCCGCAATGTCGAGCGGACAAGATCAGCCATCGTGACGCCGCCGGCTCCGGCAGTGCCAATCGTACGCGTGCGCAGCCCCACCACGTCGGGCGCGGCGCATTGCAACTCACGCGTGTCTTCAATGATGATGACGCGTTCGTCGAGGTGCGCCATCTCGGCGAGCAGCGCGTTGGCAAGCGTCGTCTTGCCCGAACTGGTGCCACCCGCGACCAGGATGTTCTTGCGCTCGACCACGGCCATCGACAGCAGTCGCGCCGTGTCGGCGGGCATGATGCCGTCCCGCACATAGTCGAGCAAAGTGTAGATGCGCGCCGCGGGCTTGCGGATCGAGAAGCACGGCGCGAGGCTGACCGGCGGCAGGATACCCTCGAACCGCTCGCCCGCGCCTTCGCCGTGCGGTGGCAGCTCGGCTGACACGATCGGCGCATTGCCATGAACCTCTGTCCGTGCGTGGCTGGCAACCAGGCGGATGATCCGCTCGACCTGCGCGGGCTCATATTTGGTGCCGGTATCGATCCGGCCTTCGCCGAGTCGATCAAGGCGCAACACGCCGTCCGGGTTCACCATGATCTCGATGACCACCGGATCGGCCAGCGCTGCGGCGATGGTCGGCCCCATCGCGGTGCGCAGCATCGCGCGCCGACGCCCTGCGGAATTATCGGAGCCGAAAAGCGTGTCGCTCATCGCCCACCTCCATTGTCTTTCGCGGAGGCAGCAAGCGTGCGCTGGCCGCTGGCGAGCGCTTCGCCGACGCGGGCAATGAACGCCTCGAAGCGGTCTCGGCCGATCGCACGCGCCGCTTCGTCGGCTTCGGCCAAAGGGGCCTGCACCATCAGTTCATAGCGGATGAACAGCGCCAGGCTCTCGAGCAGCACATGCCCGTCACGCTCGACACGCCCCAGCGCGAGCGACATGCGATCGAGCCGCTGGCTGAACTTGTTCTCCAGCTCGCTCGCCGCCTGCCGGTTGAGCCAGGCGGTGAGCGCGTCGGTGAGGATCGCCGATTTGGACGCGCCGGGCTGGCTCGCCAGCGCCTCGAAGCGGTGGCTCAGATCTTCGGGCAGGAAGAGCTGGTAGCGGACGCGGTTGGGTTTGATCGCGGCCATTGTCAGAAGTCCGGCAGCATGTCGGCGCTGCGACCCTGATTGATCGCGTGAGCGCGGATCAGCGTGCCGGTGGCGCCGGCGCGGTCCATCGCGTGCTTGTCGGCGATCGTGTCGGTGTCGTCGCTGTCCAGGCCGAGCAGGTCGAGCTGCTTTGGCGGCTCGGGTTTTTTGGCGGGTTCTTCGCCGAGGCCGGGGTGGCGCTGCTGTTGCAAGCCGCCGTCCTCATCCGCCTTCGCATCGTCATCGGGCTTGCCGAGCCGGGTATCGGGCGCGCGGACCAGTCCGCTCCAGTCGTTGGGGCGTGCCTGCGGCCGGTCGGGATAGTCTCCGGGCGCGGGCTGCGGCGGCGGTGCGATCCGCTCGCGGAAATTGCGGTCCTCGTAATAGCGCAGCTTCCTCGCGCGGATCGGGGCCATGCCGGAGACAAGGACAAGCTCATCCTTGGGCGGGAGCTGCATCACCTCGCCGGTGGTCAGGAGTGGCCGGGCGGTCTCCTGCCGGCTGACCATGACGTGCGCCAGCCAGGGCGCGAGCCGGTGGCCGGCATAGTTGCGCATCGCGCGCTGTTCGGTGGCGATGCCGAGCGCGTCCGAAATCCGCCGCGCCGTGCGCTCGTCGTTGGTCGCAAACGCGACGCGGACATGGCAGTTGTCGAGGATCGAGTTGTGCTCGCCATAAGCCTTCTCGATCTGGTTCAAGGACTGCGCGATCAGGAAGGCGCGCACTCCATAGCCCGCGAGAAAGGCAAGACTGGTCTCGAAGAAGTCGAGCCGCCCCAATGCCGGGAACTCGTCGAGCATCATCAGGAGCTTGTGCTTGCCCGCCCTGGCGGGATCGGCATCGAGCTTTTCGGTGAGGCGGCGGCCGATCTGGTTGAGCACCAACCGCACCAGCGGCTTGGTGCGGCTGATGTCCGATGGCGGGATGACAAGGTAGAGCGAGACCGGATGGCCGGCCTCGACGAGATCGGCGATCCGCCAGTCGCAGCGCGATGTCACCGCGGCGACGGTCGGGTCGCGATAGAGCCCGAGAAACGACATTGCGGTGGAGAGGACGCCGCTGCGCTCGTTCTCGCTCTTGTTGAGCACCTCGCGCGCCGCCGAGGCGACGACGGGATGGATCTGCGGCGCATCCTTCGTGCCGAGGTGATTGGTGGTCATCATCCGCCGGAGCGTGGCGGTGAACGGCCGCTGCGGGTCCGACAGGAATGTGGCTACCCGTGCGAGCGTCTTTTCTTCCTCCGCATAAAGGACGTGGAGGATCGCGCCGACCAGGAGCGAATGGGAGGTTTTCTCCCAGTGGTTGCGCCGTTCGAGCGCGCCTTCGGGATCGACCAGGATGTCGGCGATGTTCTGGACGTCGCGGACCTCATGCTCGCCGCGCCGGACCTCCAGCAGCGGGTTGTATTTGGCGGAAGCGGGATCGGTCGGATTGAACAGCAGGACGTGGGAGAAGCGCGCGCGCCAGCCGGCGGTGAGCTGCCAGTTCTCGCCCTTGATGTCGTGAACCACGGCGCTGCCGGTCCAGCCAAGCAGTGTCGGTATGACCAGCCCGACGCCCTTGCCCGAACGGGTTGGCGCGAACGCCATGATATGTTCGGGGCCGTCATGCCGGAGATAGCGGCCGCGCGAGCGGCCCAGGAATACGCCGGCATCACCGTAAAGGCCGGCCCGCTCGATCTCGTTCGGCCTGGCCCAGCGCGCCGAACCATAGGTGGTGACGTGACGCGACTGCCGCGCGCGCCAGAGCGAGCCTGCGATCGCCGCGCCGCAGCCGATGAAACCGCTCGCGCCGGCGAGCGCGCCGGCCTTGTCGAAAACATGCGGCGCATAGGCATCGTAGTGATACCACCAGGGGAAGAGCGCCCAGGGACGATAGACCGGCGTGCTTCCAGCCATGAACCAGGCCGGACCAAGTTCGGGCTGGTAGGCGAGCATCGCCGCCGCCCATTGGGTCGCCGCCCAGAGGCCCGCGATCACGATTGCGAACACGACAAGGATCTGGCCGATGAGCAATTTGGTCGGGGTCACGTTGAAGCTCCCGCCCATACCGCCGGATGCGGTCGGGGCGCGGCTTCAAGACTCGGCTATGGGCCGCCCGAAATGAACGGAGCCGCTGGGGGCTGGTGGGTGACCGAAGGAGATCACTCGTCGGCGACTGACTCAATATTCCAGCTCTGTTCTTTTGATCGAGCTATGACCCGAGTTGATGATTCTGCCCTGTCGTTGTCCCTCGAGGTGGCACTGACCACCACACCGCACCGCCGATGACCCGCTACACCCTGCAAAAATCCGAGCTGCAAATTCGGGCTTGCGTGTCGGATTATCAGACATTATATCGCATTTAATGTAGTGAAATCGTGCGAGGCATGCATGGCGACAATCGCTCCTCCGCAGCCCGCGGCAACCGCGTTTCCCAAAGCCGACGCCATTAGGGCGTTGGTCGACGAACTGCTGCAAGTGGCCAGGGCTGAGGCACAGGTGCGCGGAATTGCCCTGCCTCCGGAAAACCCGAAGATCATCCAGGCGCCCGTGCCACTCGACTCCTTGTCCGTGGTCGACACGCTTTGCGCGGTGGAGCAGGTCCTCGACATCGAGCTTCGCGACAGCATCGTCCGCACCGGCGGCTACAATTCGATCGAGAAGGCGATTGACGACCTCCTCCCTAAGATCGAACGCGTCTGGGTTAAGAAGAAAGGGTCGAAGCCATGACCAATCTCGCACTCCGCCAGGAAGGCGACGAGCAGGAGCGGCGGCGCTTGGGCGACCGTCTGCGCGAAGCACGGAAATATCTCGGCCTCAAGCAGGAAGAAGTTGCTGCCTATCTCAAGATTCCCCGGACCGCGCTTACCGATATCGAGAATGGCCAGCGCCGCGTTGAAGCGATCGAACTGACGCGGCTTGCCCGTCTTTACCGCCAGTCGGTGGCCTATTTTACCGGCGAAGACGAGGCCTCCGCGAGCCTTCCCGCCGATGTCGCCCATCTGGCGCGACGCGTTGCGGCCTTGTCGACTGAGGACCGGGCCGAGCTGAGCCGGTTTGCCGAATATCTCCGCTCGCGGTCTGGCGGCGAACGGAGCTGATCGATGGCGTCGGATTATGCGAGCGCGGTTCGCGCTGGTACGATGGCAGCGGGCCGCCTGCATCGCGAACTCGATACGCGCGCACTGATCGAGACCCAAGGCGGCAGCGTCGATGTCTTCGGCGCGATCCATGCCGTGGGTCTACCCTTGCTGCTTCGTCCTCTGAAAGGCCTGCTCGGCGCCTATCTCAGCGCACCTGCTCCTGGCGTTCTCGTCACGACGGAACGACCGATGAGCATCCAGCGCTTCACGGCCGCGCACGAACTCGGGCATTTTTCGATGCGACACGAGCCGAGCCTCGACGATGAGAGCATCCTGCGCCGGATGCCGATGTCGCCCGAACCGGGAAACAACTTCGAGGAAACCGAAGCCGACGCCTTTGCGATCGCCTTCATGATGCCGAAATGGCTGGTGCTCGCGCACAGCGCGCGACAAGGATGGCAGATCGATCATTTCCGGCGCCCCAATGTCGTCTATCAGCTCTCGCTGCGGATCGGCGCCAGCTATGAGGCGACGTGCCGCACCCTGGTTCGCTACAATCTGATTTCGCCATCGGTGATGACCGACCTGCTCCGGACGCAGCCGCGCAGCCTGAAGGTCGATCTCCTCAAGGACTATCGGCCCGACAACTATCGCGGCGACGTCTGGCTGCTGACCGAGCGCGATGCCGGCTCGCGGATCGATGGCAGTCGCAATGATCTTTTCGTGCTGCAGCTCGAAGAACATAGCGGCGGTGGGTATCTCTGGGATCTCGACCAACTGATCGCCAGCGGCTTCGCCGTCGTTCGAGACGAGCGTGAGGCAATCGACGGCGATGGCATCGGTGGTCCCGTTGTCCGCCGTGTCACCGCGGCGCCCGATGCGCCGCGGCGCGGCCGCATGTCGCTCGACGAGCGGCGGCCGTGGCAGCCTGCGCCGGCCCTCACCAGCCTGACGCTCGATTTCGACCTCACCGGCCCGGAACAGACGGGCCTGTCGCGCGCCGAACGGCGGCACCTGCTCGAGGCCGCCTGACGCCCCATGATCGATATCGTCCGTGACCTTCGGCCGCTGTTCGGGCCTGCGCGCGATCAAGGCGCGCGGCCGACATGCCTCGCATTCGCCGCGAGCGACACCCACGCCGGGCTTCGCGACGGCTGGGCACCGCTGTCGTGTGAATTCGCCTTTTATGCCGCGCAGAAACGGGCGGGCAGACCGCCGACGAGCGGCGCACTGCTATCCACAATGCTGGACGCGCTACGGCTCGATGGCCAACCCGACGAGAAAGGCTGGCCGTATCTGGCAGCGGTTCCAGCCGATCATCGACTGTGGACGCCGCCGGCGACCGTTGGCCCGCTCTATGGCCGCAACGGACAGAGGGATGGAACCGACCTGTCATCCATCCTTGCCGCGCTGGATCGTGACACGCCGGTGCTCATGCTGACGATGCTGTCACGGTCTTTCTTCCAGCCGCGCGGTGATGGCGTCGTCGATCCGGCGAACGACGAACTCCCCGAGCCAGCGCAACGGCACGCGGTCGTCGCGGTCGGGCATGGAACCGTGGACGGCACCCCGGCCATTCTCATCCGCAACAGCTGGGGACCAGGTTGGGGCTTGGAAGGCCACGCCTGGCTTACTGAGCGCTTTCTAGCGCCGCGCCTTTTCGCCACGGCAAATTTGACGGAGGAAGTCGATGTATCTTCCCATACCGCCGCAGCCTGACTGCGTTGCTGGCTGGCGCGAGGCGGTCCGGCTCGTCGACCTCGCCACCGGACACCAGGCGCAGAATGTCGTCATCTCCGTGGCCGAGCCGACTGCGCGCGCAACACTCGCCGATCCCGTCGTGGCGGAAGTCGATGCCTTCCTTTCGGGCCATGGCAAGAAGCCCATCGAGACGGTCGCCAACACGATTTTTCCGGCAGCGCTGTACAGGCGCTACGGCGCGCCGCAATTCTTCGACCGGTTTCGCGACAACGTGCTGCCGAAGGTCCGGAGGTCGGGCGCTTGGTCGGGCTATTATTTCGAACGGATGATGGAATTGCCCCGCGCCGACGGCCAGCCAATCAATCAAATCTGGGGCATCGTCGAGCGCCTGCGCAACCCGAACGTCCGAGCGCTCAACAAATTCGAACTGCTGATCTTCGACCCCGCCCGCGACGTGAATGACTCGCCCTACGGCGGTCAGTGCCTGAGCTTTGCCAGTCTCAAGCTGATCGGCAAGGGCGACGATCGTCGCCTCGGCATGACCGCGCTCTACCGCAATCACTACTATATCGAAAAACTGCTCGGCAATCTGATCGGCCTCGGCCGTCTGCTCGAATTCATCGCCAAGGAAGGCGGGGTCGCGCTGGGTCCGCTCACGATCGTCTCGACCAACGCCACGGTCGACACCGCCAACTGGAACCGCGGCGATCTTAAGCAACTCTTTGAACGCTGCGATCAGGCGAGCGCACATCTCCGTGCTGCGGCGTGAGGCGCGCCCAACGGCAGTTCTAGCGGCTCATCGTTGTCATCCGCGACACCGTACAGGCTGAACATGCCCTCGATGAACTCGCGCTGCCCGCCGTAGCTCGGATGGCGGACCGCGGTGGTCGGAATGTCGAGACCGTCCAGCGCCAGGTGAGCGTCGCGCCCGATCGCGACGATCTGGCGGGGCCGGATCATTGACACGAGGGCTTGCAATATCGGCCAGGTCGCCTCGCGCTCGCTTCGCGTGTGGCATCGGTTCGACATCGGATCATCCGCTTCATGGGGATGGAACGGGAAAACGTTCCAGAGCATGACAGGCTGACCGATCCGCTCTAGCACACGCCAGACGATCGCCGCGGTGCGCTCCGCCACGGCGGGTCCCTGCGTCGCACGTTCAAATGCGATGCCGCCCATCAGCGTGCCGGCATGTCCGAGGTGAATTTCGTCGGTCAGCGGTACGCCCGTACGCCGCCCCCCGCGATAGCCGAGATCACGCGCGATCCAGATCGTTTCGACGCGATGATCAAGCGCCGCGGTGAGCAGCATTTCGAGATTGTCGCGGCGCCGGGCGGCGGCGTCGCTGCGGTCATGGACCGTGCAGCGATCGCGCCAGGGATTGAACACTGAGGGAAGTTCGGTCGCCGCCAGGGTGGACACAAAGGATTTCGGGGTCATGACGGCAATTCCTTGATACGCAGGCGGCGATTGGCGAAGTCGATCAGGACGCGGCCGCGCCGATGCTCCTGAAGGAAGCGGAAAGCCGTATAGCCCTGGAGGATCGCTTCCTCCCAAAGCCACAGCGGACAGCGTTCTGATTCGTAGCCGGCGACGAACTGGCGGACATGCTTCAGCATGTCCAGCGGAAGGCCACCGCGCTTCACGTTTTCAAAGTACCGGAGTTGCTGCGCTTGTCCGAAAATCCAGGAAGTTATGCCCTCTTCGATGAGAATCGCCCGAGCACCGTCTTCGGCGTCGTCGAGTTTCGGATCGCTCTTGCGCTTGAGACGGAGCAGCGCACGCAGCACTGGCGACCAGCCAAGCACCGCGACATAAGCGTAGTGAAAGACATCGTGGAAACGATAGTCGTCGGGTTCGAGCGCGTTGTCGGTGAGCCGGTCGCCGACATACACACCGCTTGAGCGTTGATACACGAATGTCTGCCCGCGAACGGTGCGTTCATAGACGTCGATCGCCATCCGCCGCGGCAATTGCTCTTCTGGGTCGAGCGCCGCATCGGTCGGCGCCGGATAGATGCGCTCGCGCGGCCAGCGATCGAAGATCTTGTGAAGATTCTTCACGGCGGCAGCCTCGATGGTAACACCGGATTCGTTTGCCGCCTGGATCAACCGGCGCATGACCGCGACCAGCCGGCCCGCGAGTGCTTCGCGGTCCTTCGCAAGACCGCCCGCCTGGAAATCGTTGATGAGCAGCCCAACGTCGCCTGCCAGCGCGAGCAGGCTATGCTCGAACTGCGGCATCGGTGCCTTGGCAAGCGGAATGTGCTGCGGCTGCAGCGCATGGAAACTGAGCGTTTCGTTGCCGCCCGTCTGCCATTGTCCGCCGTTTGTCGCCGCGGCGGCAGCGATGTCGCTGAGCGCCATGCGGCTGCGCCGTGCGATCGCCGCCAGATACCAAAGGACGTCACCAAGCTCTTCCGCGACGGCGTGAGCGTAACCCAGGTAGGAGGCATCGTCGCGCTGCTTTTTCTTGGCCTCACTGAGCAAGCTGCCGACTTCGCCGAAAAGGCCAAGCATCGAGAAGCCCAGTGCGCGGCCACCGCTGCGTTGATCAGTCCGCGCGGCCTGCTTCGCATAATCCGCAACAGTGAGAGCTTCGAAATCCTCGCTCATCGCCTGCCCTTCCGGCGATCCGATATCGCGTCTGCGGGGACGCTCACGCCATAGGCTTCAAGTGCCCGCAGTACGATCATCCGGATCGGCTCGCGGGAATCGAGCGACCGTTGACCGAGATCGCGTTTCGTAACGGCAGGAATCTGCACCTGAAGATGCTCGTCGCCGACATCGGTTTGCGCTGCGATATTTTTCATGAATCCATGAAAACATAATTTCATGAAAATAGAAAGCCCGAATCCTCCGGATCAGGAGACGCTCGGCCCGCTGCGCTGCCGCCCGAGTGTCCAGTTGATCCCGCCGTCGCGCATGATGCCCGAGACCGATTTACCGACATGGCGATCGAGAACAGAGCGCCACGGCACCAGCGTGAAATCGCGCGACCGTTCGATGAGCGCATGGCGACCACTCGTCATCTCGACTGCGCGCACGAGCCTGCCTTGAACAGCCTCCCCCTCTCTGGCCTCGGCGAACGGAACGCCTAACTTGTCGGAGAGCTGGCGGGCGACACGCAGCAATTCTCGCCGCTGGAGCGCGGCGAGCATCCCTCGCCGATAGACCGTCTGCCCATCCTGTTCGTCTGCAAGCTGTTCGGTGATCAGCCATTGCCGTCGCATCGCCTGCGCTGAACGAACCTCGTGCCCGAACCCAGCATCGCGCACTGGCACCGGCGCTTCGGCGACCAGCTCGCGATCGAGCCAGGTCGCGGCATCGGTTCCCGGTAATTTGTCGAGCGGGATCGCCGACAGGGTTTCAATGGCAACGGGGTGGTCGCGGAACTGCATGGCTTCGAACCTCTCGACCCTGGCGAGATGGTCCGGCGCGATGATCCAGCTTCCGTCGGGCTCGCGCTCGACGACGCCCGAGATTTTTCGCATCGCTTCAAGCCGCCGGACATGCGTTTCGGCGAAGCGTTCGCTGGCGGTCGGATCGTGCTTCAGATGGGCGTCGATCGAATAGCGCCCGCCGTTCGCCGCCGCGATCTCGTCGATCGTCCGATCGACGGCGCGAATGCCGCCCTCGCGTGGCGCGATCCGGACGATGGCATTTTCGGGGATCGTGTCGACCAGCTCGCCCTTGCCGATCTCGGCATAATGGGTGCGCCCGTCGATGCCGTCGACCAGCAGATAATGACGGTCTTCATGTTCGTCGGCGAGCCCGCGCATCACGACGCGGCCGATGATCGGCGTCGCCTCCTTCGCGACCGGGTCGTAGATGACGCGATCGACCGCAGCACGATCGAGCTTCCGCGCGGTCAGCTCGCGCTGCATGGTGCGGATGATGTCGCCGCGCTCGCCGATCTGGCGCAGTGTGTTCGCAAGGTCGGGCTCAAGCCGCCAGGTGCCGTTGCCGACATGCGAGGCGAGTCCCATGCGCCCGAGTTTCTGCAGGCGACCGACGCGAAGCGATTGCTGGAAGGGATCGCCATCGCTCGCGCTGACCAGCCGCGCGGTATCCATGTCGCGGATCAGCCGTCTGTCGATCGCGGTCAGCCGCTCGGCACCCGTATCGCTGCGAAGCCGCTCTTCGATTTCAAGGTCGGTGCGCGGCCCCAGGTCGAGGTTGACGATCTCGATCGCCCGCTGCCGGCTCCCGTGCGAGATATACTCGCGCGCGATCAGCAGATTCTCACCCCGATCGTTTACGCCGCGCACCACGATATGCGTGTGCGGATGGCCGGTATTGAAATGGTCGACCGCCACCCAATCGAGCTTTGTCCCAAGATCCTGCTCCATCTGCGTCATCAGCCGGCGCACGAACGGCTTCAAGTCGGGATACTGGTCGGCGTCCTCGGCCGACACGATGAACCGGAACTGGCGGCGGTCGCCGTCACACCGTTCGAGGAACGCCTTGCCATCGGCGACGTCGCTGTCGGGCGAGTAGAGCGCACCAGCCTCGCCCTCACGGGTCACGCCGTCGCGCTGAATATAGCGAAGGTGCGCCTTCGCACCGCCCATGCCTTTCCCGCCAAGGCCGACAGGCCGTATCTTGACGATCACGCGGCGCGACCGGAACGCGCCCAATCGGTCGCGCGATCTGAGCACCCGCGCAACACTCGCGCCGCGCCCGATCCGGCTGCCGTCGAAACGGCCGCGCCTGCCCGTTTTCATGCCGGCCCGCTTTGCCGCTTTCACGACGCGGCTCAGGTAGCGCTGCTCCTTGCCCCGGCCGCGCATCCGGCCCAGCTGCGGTTCGAACTCATCATCGCGCATAGCGGCGTCCTTCCATGCCGGAATGACGCTCCCCGCCGATAAGAATGGCGCGTCCTCGCCAGAGCGCAAGGAGTCTCGCGATTGGGATCGGAAAAGCCCAGAAAACCGCCACTCCTGGTAACCCTGTCTCGCACTCAAAGGGCGAGTCTCGCAAAAGCCTTCAAAAAACGATGTGCAGACAAACACTTACAAAATCGCGAGATTTTGCCTCTATCTTGCCATCGAGCCCGACTGCCACCTGCCGCCCCAGACGCCCGCTTTGCCTTCCCGCCTTCCCGATCAAAAAAGGGGAGCGGCGCCATGCGGCACCACTCCCGCGAACCTGCCCCTTCAACAGCGCATCGCCTTATTGCCAGCCTGCCTGTTCGGCCTGACGCAGCGCCCGATTGCACCGCTTCAGCCTCTTCTCAGCGGCCCTTAATTCGGCTTCGATCTGCCGCCGTTCTCCCGCGTCATCGCACCATGAAAGCTCCGCGCGAAGCTCCTCGATCTGTTGTTCAACCGACATCTCATCCTCCTGATACAAGCGAAAGATGAGCCATCGCCCGGCGGGGAGCGGGCGGGGTCAACCACCGCGCAGCGGCCGCGAAGCGGGCGACGGGGGAGCCGATTTTCTCGTCGCCGGAGTGGAGCGAAGCGGAACGCAGGTGGCGTGAAAATTGGGGGAACCGTCGATGGTTGAGGCGGTCCGTTCGCCGCCGGATACTCGGTGCTTGCTGAGCGGATTTCTTCCTCTCTGCAGGCCCGCAAGCGCGTTCCGGTGCAGGAAAAGGCCCACGCCAAGCCCTCAAGGCATGAGGAAAGCCCCGCGCCGGGTGACCGGCGCGGGGCCGATCCGGCTCAGTCGCCGGGGTTCCAGATAACGGCGAACGCGTCGTCGTCGTCCTGCCCGGCGGCGCGGCCGAGATTGGCGTAGAGGGTGCGGCCGCCAAGTTCGGGGGCCGACATGGCGAGGCGGACATATTCGCGCTGGCTCACCTCGCCGGTGCGGATCCAGCCGCCGCCCAGTTCGACGCCGTTCGACAGCACGCGGTAGTCGGGCTGGTCCCCGGTCTTACTGCGGTTGGGGATGATGGCGATCTCGGCATTGACCGAAAGCGTCTTCAAGGCGCCCCGGAACGAACCGTCGTTCTGGCGCTGGACATGACCGATTGAGGGCATTTCTCGTCTCCTTGCACATTCGCCCGACCCGATGCCGGGCGATGGGCGGACCGAAGGGACGGCCCTTGAGCGCGCTGCGAACCGCAGGCCGAAGCGAAGCGGAGGACCGGAAGCGCGGGGCTGATTTGGAGCGAAGCGGCCGCGAGGAGCGCCGCCAAAGCGGCGCGGGGAAATCAGTTCCGCGCGATGGTTTCGCGAGGCGCGCGGCCGTCCCAGGTCATGCGCCCAAGGAGCCGGCGACGGGTTGGTGAGACACGAAAGGACGAGATGCGCGCGCGGACAGGAAGCCCAGTCCGGCGTCTTTCCGGGAAGCCATGATTGCTTTCGCGGCCACGAGGCCGCGGCTATAGCCTCACGGCGATGAACGAAGGAACGACGATTGCGGGGCAGATCGAACGGCTGATCGTGCGGCTGGACGGCGCGGCGGTGTGCGATGCCTGCGTGACTGACCGGCTCAACCTGTCGGTTACCGCACAGGCCAATGTCGTCACCTGCGCGCTCGGCGGCACGCGCGGATTCGAGCGGCAGAAGGACGAATGCACGTTATGCGGAAGCGCCCGGACGGTGATCCGCCGCACCGCCCGGTAGGTCAGGCGGCAGGGGTTTTCGGCACGCGAGCGCGCAGTGCGGCGCGATTTGGGCTAGTTGCCGTCGCCCGCGAGCGCGCGCGACAGCGCCTCGTTGGTCGCGTCGATCTCGATGCGGTCTGCGAAAATCGCGCACCAGCCGCCACCGAACTCCCCGATGCGGGGCTTGGAACAGGTCATGGCCCATTCAAAGCCGATCGGCCCCTTGGCGAGCGTTTCGGGGCAACATCGCTGGATCACCACCGCGATGGCAGCGGCATCGAAATCGTCCATGCTGGCGAAACACACGATCCGCGCGGATGGATCGTCGGGGCAGGTTTCAGCGATGAAATCGGCTCCGATGGTGGGAAATTCGGGATCGTTGAACGCCTCGCGAAACCCGCTCCACCGCGCGTTCGCATCGTCCGGCGGAAAGGCTGCGAGCAGCGCCGCGCTCGGCGGATCGGGCGCGTCGTCATTCGCTAGCGCGTAGCCAGCGTTTGCGACTTCCTCGATCAGCGCGCACTCGGCGGCGGTGCAGCGAAAGGCGAAGCTGCCCTGAATCCAGATGTCAGCCATTGCTCGCCTCCTCCCGTTCGGGCGTGATGACAAGCGGGGGCACCGCGAAGTCGGCCGCATCGAAATGCGCGATGATCGCCGCATAGCTGCCCAATCGCTCGGCGGTGCAGCGCCCCATGAGGATATAGTCGTCCTCGTCGGCAGCGTAGCTTTGCGGTTCGCCGCTGCCGGTGAACACGGTGCGTTCCGCACCCCACTGGCAGGCATAGGCGCCCGACCAGCGCGCGAAGAAAAGCCCATGCGCGATGCAGAAGGCTTCGAGTCCCTCGAACCGCCCCCAGGCGACCTCGTGCGCCATGAGCGCCAAGGGCTCGCCCTCGGGCAGATCGCCGAGCGCGAAGGGTTCGCCGTCCCATTCGGTGGACAGCCCTTCGTTCGCGATGGCCTCGGCGAAGGCGGGAAGCTGGCTGGCGGGGAGCGTCCCGCCGATGGTGATGGATGCCGAAACACGGTCGGCCATGACAAGTCTCCTGTCTGAAATCCGCGCCGCGAGGGCCGCTTGCGGCCGAGCGGCGCGGCGATTTTATGGGGGACGGAACGGGCGGCGGGTGCGCCGCCGCCCGTCCAGTTTCATGCGGCTTCGCGCTCGGGCTGTTCCTGCGGCTCGGCCTTGGCAGGGGCCGGAAGCGCAATCACCGCGCCGGGGCCGGTCGGTTCCGGCTCGCGGTCGGGGCGCGCCGCGAGCACCTTGGCATGAGCCGCGACGGTGCCGACGCCGCCGCGCGCCGTATAGGTAGCGGGCGGGAACGCCATCCATTTCGGCACCCAACCCTCGACCTTGGGCCGCCCGTTCGCACCCTCCAGATGGTCGCGGACGATGCGCTTCAAGACCTTGCCCGGTTCCTTCGCATTGGCGGCGGCGACAGGTTCGCCCGCCACCTCGGCGACGATGCGGGTCAGCACCTCCTTGTCGCGGACACACTCGAAAAAGGCGTCGTCGGCCTGCCAGTAGCGGGCCATATCGACGCCGATCTCGCCGCCGACCGCCTCGATGGCGGCGCTGCCGCTGGCGAGCGTTTCGCCCATGACGATGACGATCACGTCCATTACGGCGCGGTCGGGCACGTCGAGCAAGCGCAGGAACACGCCGACCAGTCCGAAGTCGTCGCCGTTGCCGCCTGTGACGGTCGGTTCCTCGGGCGAGAAGCCGAGAAGGTCCAATACGGCGCGGCGCTTCGCGTCGAAGTCGGTTTCCGCGCGGCAAGTTTCGACGCTTTCGCGCACATCGTCGTTGCGCGCGGTCTGCGGCTCGGGCTTGACCGTCCACAGTGGCGACCCGACGATGACATGGGCGACCATCAAGCGCAGCGCGACCTTGGGATGACGGGTCAGCGAGGCGCGGACAGCGGCATGACGGTGCAGGTTGATATAGGTCTGCATCGTGCTCGTCACTTCGGGGCGCGGCACTTTGGGGCCGGTTTCGATTGCCTCGCCGCGTTCGAGCCGCTTGGCCTCCTTGCTCGTCACATAGCCTTCGTGGACCTCGACCTCGCCGCTTTCGCGCACATCTATATACACGCGCCCGCCCTTGCGCTTGGGTGCCTTGGCGAACTCATAGCGGTAGAAATATTCGCCGGGCGGGACGATCACCACGTCGAACCATCCGGCATCCAGATAGTCCTCCTTGCGCGCGTCGATTACGGCGTTCTGCGCGGTCCAGAACGCGTCGGCATCTGCAAAATAGCGGTCTTCGCCGAACAGATCGGCGACGATCGCAAGGCCGCTCGCATCGACGTCGAACAGGGCATGTTCGACCTTGATCGACTGCCCGCCGAACAGCCATGCCTTCAATTGCTGGCCGGTCGGGCAATAGGCGTCGTCATCGTCGTAGAGCGCCAGCCATGCCTTCTGCTGCTGCTTGCTCGCCAGCGTCAGATGCCGGACGGTCGCCGCGTTGATCTTCTCCTTGCGGTAAAGATCGCGGATGCGCGGAAGCAGGTTGCCGAGCGCTAGGATACGCTTCACGCCAAGCTCGGGAATGCCGAACGTCGCGGAGATATCCGCAATGTCGCGGCCCTCCTTGACCAGCCGTGCGAAGGTTTCCCATCGCGTCACCTCGTCGGGATCGAGCCGGGTGTTCTCGAGAAGCGATGCCTCGATGGCGTCGGCGTCGTCCCCGGCGTCGAGGATGGCGACGGGAAGCGGGCCGTGGTCGATGCCCTCGACAAGCGCGATGGCGTTCGCCGTCCAGCGCCGCCGCCCGGCGACGATTTCGTGGACGCCATTATCGTTGCCCGCCTGCGGGCGCACGATCAGCGGCACGATGACACCGCGCTTGCGGATCGAGGGCAGAATGTCGCCCACGTCCGGGGGCTTGGGTCCGTGCCGCATGTTCACCTTGGACGGAACCAGCTTGCTATGGTCGATAAAGTCGAGTTTCATTGGTCTGCTCCTTCTGGAGCGCCGGTCCCGTTTGTCTTGCTGGATGGGCGGGACCGGCACTCAATGCGGCGAAACGCGCCGCGCGTCATCCGGCCCCTCGATCATCAAGAGGCGGCGGAAGCTCGTTGCCGTTCCGGCTATCGGTGATGCGGCGAAGTTCGGCTTCGGCCAGAACGATTGCACCCATGCGCCGCGCGGTATCGGACCATAGCGAAAGCGGGGCCAGCGGCTCGAAATGCTCGTCGCGCTCGATGAACAGGCCGAAGGGCAAGCGGACGCCCGCAATCTCGGTAAGCGAGAACACGCCCATTTCCGGGCATCCGAACCCCAAGTCGGCGAGGCCGAACAGCGTGTCTCCATCGTCGTAAAGCTCGGTGGCGATCCACGTCGCCGCGCCGACCGGATTGAAGAATTTGACCACCGGGAACGGGTCGAACCGTTCGTCGCGCTGCTCGTGGAGGCGGCTGGCGCGCGCATTCGCGCGCAGCGCCGAAAGGATCGCATGGGGGAGCGTAATCATGCCGCTTCCCTCCCTTCGTCCTGCGTCTCGGCGTAGCGGGCAAGCAGCCAATCGGCGGCCTTGCTCGCCTGACTGGCCGCGCGAAAGATCGCGCGATTGTCCTCGCGCAGCACGTCGAGCCATGATGCCAGATAATCGGCGTGACGAACGGTCGGCACGATGCCGAGCGCGGCGCAAAGGAAGGCCGATCCCATCTCGGCGATCAATTCTTCGCGCGCATAGTCCTTGCTGCCGAACGCATTGCGCAGATTGCGATTGAGGCGCGACGGGTGGCCGCTGGCATGACAGAGTTCGTGCAGCGCCGTCCGGTAGAAATTGATCTGTTCGTGGAAGGCCGGTTGCGGGGGCACCTGCACATAGTCGGCGCTCGGGACATAGTAGGCCTTGTCCCCACCGATGCGGAAATCGACGCCCGATGCCGCAATGACCGCTTCGGCGATCGGCACGACTTGGCGTTCGGGAAGCGGTGCGGGGTCGGTGGCAAGGCCGGGGCGCAAGCCTTCGCACTGTGCGACGTTGAACACGGTGAAGCGTTTGAGGAACGGCACCGCGCGGGCTTCGCCGCCGGTCTGGCGCGCGCGTTCCTTCTCGGCTTCGGGGGTGAAGCGGTCGGCATAGACAACCCTTGTCCCGCGCTCGCCTTTCCTGACATTGCCGCCCGCCTCCAAGGCTTGGCGGAAGGTCAGCCACGATTGCGACGGATAGCCGTTCTCGATCACTGCTCCCCACAGGATCAGGACATTGACGCCGCTGTAATTGCGGCTGGTGAGCCCGTTGCGCGGGAGGCCGGGGGCGGCGGAGAAGCCTTGACCATTGGGGCGGCCCCAAGGCTGGACCCAAGGGAAGCGGCCCGCCTCAAGTTCGGAAACAATGCGGCCCGTCACCTCGTCGTAAAGATTGGCGCGCTCCGCCGGGGGCTGGCGTTTGCTGCCCTCTGCGCGCGCGCGTTGGCTGCCGGTCTGGTGCATGGCTATCCTCCAATGCCGCCCCAAAAACCCCAGGGCCTCCCCCGGAGCGGGGGTGGGCGGCGAATTGCGACCTGCCGGGCGCGGCCAGGAGGCGGTCCGCACCCGCAGGGCCGAAATGCAATGGAGGAGCCGGACCCGAGCGCAGTCGAAGGCCGGCTTGCGGGACGCCGGGCCGGGCCCAGAAGGGAGCGCCGCCCACCCGCGCGACGAGGGGAAGGCCCAACGAAAAATGCCGCCGCGCCGGTCAGGCGCGGCGACGACAGGCCGGAGCAAGGCTCCGGCATCCCGCCAGTCCGATCGTCACCTTTGGCCGGGACGCGCGAAGCGTGGCCCGGTGGAGCTTGGCGAACGGATGTGAGCCTAGCGGAATAGAGCGGCGGTCGCGCCGCAGGCGCGAGGCGCCTGAAAACCCGGATGCGTCAGGTCAGACCCTGCCGTCTTGAAGCACTCTCGTCGTGGTCGCCATGCGCGCGGTGACACGAGGAGCGAGCACTCGGCCCACTGGCCCCAACAGATCAACCGTGCAGCGGGGATCCGTTCGAACCGGTGCAA
The DNA here is from genome assembly GCF_002431195.1 of Sphingobium sp. UBA5915. Lineage (NCBI taxonomy): Bacteria > Pseudomonadati > Pseudomonadota > Alphaproteobacteria > Sphingomonadales > Sphingobiaceae > Sphingobium > Sphingobium sp. UBA5915. The sequence continues at coordinate 121,673 of NZ_DJDV01000119.1, forward strand.
GCGGTCATCGCGGGCAACAGGCTCATCATGGCGGCACCGGCGATGATGATCGCGCCGACCGCCGCGGCGATGCCGGTCGCGGTCGGCCCCGCACCGCCGAGCTGCATCAGGCTGGAGACGACACTGCCGCCGGCGATCCCGGCGGGCACGGCGAAGAGAAGCGCGATCGCTCCGCGAAGCGGAACGGGCAACCGCGACGCGATGAGCATGCGTCCGATCAGCAAGACCGCGACGCCGACGACGAGGCCGAGAAGCAGACCGAGCAACGGCCCCAGTTCGCCACCCCCCGCCCACAGAAATGCGGCCGCACCGAGCCCGACCGGGAGTGCGAAGACGGCGAGCCGGAACATCGCCCAGGCGAAGAGGACGATGCCGGTGGCGGACAGGATCAGACCGAGCAACATCACGACCAACTCCATAGGCTCGGAACATAGCAGAAACACGATTCGGCATGAAGCCCCGATCGGCTCGCACTATGGGCGGTCTGGCGCGTTCTTCTCGGGCGACGTCGATCGCAGCGCGACGAACAGCGTGGCCGCACCGGCTTCGCTCCGGCCGGCAGGGGGCCGGTCGCCGATCGCGAAGAAGATGGCATTGACGGTACGCGGCGTTGCACTGGCGGCCGTGACAGCCGACCGGGAATTGACGGGCACTCCGGCGACGCTCGCGAGATAGGCGCGGGTCTCACCGGGCAGCGCGCGGCCGGTCCGCACGTGCTCGGCATAGCGTGCCGGTCCCGCGTTATAGGCTGCGAACAGTCCGGGATAACCGAAGCGGTCATACATCAGACGAAGATAGAGCGTCCCCGCCAATATGTTGTCGCGCGGGCTATGGGGATCACGTCCGAGCCCGAGCCGCGCGCGCATTTCGGACCAGGTGCCGGGCATGAGCTGCATCAGTCCCATCGCGCCGGCGTGGCTGGTAATCGGGCGCCCGTCCAGCACCGTGCGCCCGCCGCTCTCGGCGCGCATGACGCGCTCGATCCATTCTACCGGCACGCCGAAACGCGCCGAGGCTGCCTCGATATAGGGCCGCCAGTGAACGACCGACTGCGCGTCAGCCGGTGCCGCCGCCAGCAGCGCCAGGGCGGTGATGGCGACCCTCAGCCCAGCCACAGCAGTCGCACCTCGCCGATGACGTCGCCGCGCGATGTCGGTCCGAAATAACGCCCATCGAACGAATCCGGGCTGTCCATCAGCAGGAACAATGCGCCCGAACGCAACATCACGCAGCCATTCCACCACGGCATCGGACGGTCGCGGCCATCGGCTTCGCGGCGTTCGGCCACCGGGTGGCCGTTGACATAGATCTCCCGCCCGCGCGCACAGACGCGATCGCCGGGCGCGGCCGCGACGCGCTTGACCAGCGGGATATTGATCGGAATGTAGCGCCGCTCGGCGGCGAGCCGGCGCCAGCGGTCGGGCACCCGGACCAGCACCATGTCGCCCGATGCGATGTCCTGCCGTCCGCTGACGGCATAGAGACCGATCGGCGCGCTGGCCGATGCGTTCCAGACCAGCCACGGCGTTGGCGGCAGCGCGATCGTGGTCGCCAGCGCGGCCGCGCCGAGACCGATCAGCGCGGTGGGTTTAGCCGGCAGACGGGAGGGTAGCAGCCTAGCCATTGCCTCCCTCCCGCATGTTCGCGCGCGACCAGGCCTCGATATCGTCGATATGGTAGCGCCAGACGGTGCCATGCTTTCGGCACGGCGGGCCGCGCCGCTCCCGGCGCATCTTCTTGAGCGTGTCCCCCGCGAGACCGAGATGGAACGCGGCCTGCTTGGTTGTCAGAAACGGGCAATGCTCGCGTGCCCGCCGAGCGCGCTCCGCGGCCGACGACGCCGTGGCTCCACCGTCCACAGCGGATGAATCCGCCTCGATCCGTGTTCGCGCGCCGCCGCCTGCTTCGGGGTTTGGATCGTGTGTCATGAGTGCAGCGCCCGGTCCGACGAACCCGCGTTACCCGCCGATCAGGCCCGCACGCGCGGCTTCCTGTTCGGCGACATAGGCATCCAGCATGTCGGCCTGGCCGGGGAGCAGCGCGTCGATCGCAGGGAGGCCGTCGATATCGTCCCGGTGAAGCAGCACGGACGGGCACTGGCCTTCGACATTGCCGAGATTGGGGCGATGCTGGGCATAGCCGATGAGCGCGGCCAGATCGGGATCGAACGCTCGAGCGATGGCGGGCGGATAGACGAGATACTGATTCTCGAACGTCCGCAGCCATCCGAGGCAATAGGAGGTGATGACCGCGCGGCGCACATGATCGGACTGGTTAGCGCCGGCACCATGCAGGATCGATCCGAGGAACAGCAGCGCGGAGCCGGGTGGCATTTCGGCGGCGACCGGACGTGCATCGCCCGGTTGCGATGCCGCATCGTGATGGCTGCCCGGCCAGACCAGCGTCGCGCCACTCTCCAGCGTGAACGGATCGATCGGCCAGATGACGTTGATCTGATAGTGCATCCCGGTCTTGACGCCGCCCCAGAGATCCTGGTCGCGGTGCGGCACCTGCGCGAGCGCGCCGGGATGGATTTCGATCGCCTGGGTGAGGTTGAGAACGATACGATCGCACCATTCCCCGAGCACCGTTTCGGCGATACCGCGGATGATCGGGTGCAGCACAAGGCCGGCGATATGCCGTGAACGCCGCAACAACGCGCCAAAGCGCTTGGTGCGGGCTCCGTAGAATCCGCCTTCGCAAAAGGGCGTGGCGACGAAGCGCGGTGCGAGTTCGGCTTCGAGCGCGGTGATTAGCTCGGTCGGCACGGCGTTATCGACAATGACATAACCGTCGGCGAGCAGCATCGCGGCGAGGCGGGCGGGGTCGTGCATCGCCATTCCCTTCACGCGGCTCTTGCCGCCGCATCGGGAGTGATCGCACCCGGTACATAGATGCCGTTCGACGCCAGCAGCGCAGGCGTACCGGCGCAGATCTCGATGCGGAACGCTCCAAGGAACGCGCCATCGATGCGGCGCGCGGGGCCGAGCGGCGCTGCGCGCCAGCCCATCGCCAAAACCTCCTCGCGAAAAGCAGCGGTCACGACGCCGGTTAGCATGGTGATTCCGCTGCCGAGCGCATGATCGACCATCGCCGAGATGAGCCGGTTGCGGACACGCAGGCGTCCGGGGGCGCCCAATCGTTGCGGCAGGCAAAGTCGCGTAATCTCGCGAACCTGCTCCCCCCGGGGCGCATCGCACTCGCAGAGCGACGCGAAACGATCGGCGAGAAGATGTGCGCCCTCTGTCGATAGCAGCCGCATCGACCCCTGGTGAATGCAGCCATCGTCGGTGGCGATCAGATAGACCGCCTTGTCGCCGTCATAGCTGTCGATTTCATAGCGGCCGCCGACGACCGGAACATCCCAGCCCAGCAGATCGACGAACAGGGTCTTGCGGTCCTCGAACATCGAGGCGGCGCGCGCATCGGTAAGCGAGCACCCTTTGACAATATGGATCATGGCAGTAGCTCCCGTTCAAATTGAACAGTCGCGAAGGGAGCAGAGATGAAGGGCTCAAACAGTCGTCAATATTGAGGATGCGGCGATCCCGCTCAGAACCGCGGGACGATCTCCTCGATGCAGACGATTCCGCAGGCGAGCGCGATCGCCGGGAGCTGCGCGCGGGAATAGATTCCGAAATGTTCGCGCAGGTCACGCATGTAGGTGCGCACTGTCGTCGGGGCGATGTTCATCATGATCCCGATCTCGACGTCGCTCTTGCCCATCGCCGCCAAGCGAAAGCATTCGAGCCGCTTTGGGCTGAGATGGGGTAATTTCAGCGGGCGCGCCGGAAAGCCGTGCAAGCGCCGCGCCTCGGTAAACGCCTCGCTCGCCATCAGCGTCGCGATCCGGCAGATATGCGATGGCGGCAATTGCCCGTCGCGCGTTGCGAACGTACAGCATCCGGGCGGCTCGCCGGCGACGCCAATCGGAACGGTGAGGCCGTTGCGCAGGCCATGACGCGCGGCTTCGCGCACGATGCGCGCCTGTCGCCGCGTGAAGCCGCCCAGCAGTCGCTCCATTTCGTGCCAGCAGAACGCCCGGCTTGTCGAGCGCGCCGCGAGCAAGGCGGGATCGTCGCGGTAATAGCCTTCGGCGACGAAAACGTCGCCCCAGCTCTGGAAATTGTCCATGCGGAAATATCGCCCACCGGGCTGAAAGAAGGCCATGCTCTGGACGATCGCGAGCCATGGGAGGCCGAGCTGGCGTGCGGCGGCCTCGCTGCAACTGAACAGCTCGCGATCACTGTTCGGTAAGCGATGTTCTCAGCCCAC
>NZ_DJDV01000073.1:0-16705 GCF_002431195.1 Sphingobium sp. UBA5915
CGATCCGCTGCTCGACACGCTGGTGCGCGATGCGCTGGCGGCCAATACCGACATCCGCGTCGCGGTCGCCCGGCTGGAGCGCGCCCGCGCCCAGCTGCGCGGTGCGCGGTCCAACCGCTTGCCCAGCACCACGCTCAGCGGATCGCCGACCTATGGCCGCGTGTCCCAGGCGCAAACACTGCCCGGCATGGACCGGGAAAACTGGACCATCGATATGGGGCTGGACGTCGCCTATGAGGTCGATCTGTTCGGCCGGGTCAAACGGTCGATCGAGGCGGCGCGTGGCGATGCCGCAGCGGCCGCGGCCGACGCCGATGCCGTGCGGGTCGCGGTGGTGGCCGATACGGTGCGCGCCTATGTCGACGCCACCGCCTCGGCCGAACGGATCGCTGTTGCCCGTCAGACGGTGGATTTGCTCGACCGGTCTTTACGCATCACCCAGGCGCGCTTTGACGTCGGCCGATCGGACCGGCTGGACGTGGTGCGGGTGACGTCGCTGCGCGATCAGCAAGCCGCGCTCATCCCGTCGCTGGAGGCCGACCGCAACGCCGCCCTGTTCCGCCTTGCCACATTGACCGGCCGCACGCCGCAGGACCTGCCGGACGCGGTGCGGACGGCGCGGCAGACGCCCGACCTGACGCAGCCGATTCCGGTCGGCGACGGCCGCGCACTGCTGGCGCGACGGCCCGACGTGAGGGCGGCGGAACGACGGCTGGCGGCCGACACGGCACGGATCGGCGTGGCGACGGCCGATCTCTACCCCCGCATTACGCTGGGCGGGTCGGTCGGTACGACGGCCATTGGCGGCGGCGACCTGTTTGGCGGCGGCCCGCTCAACTGGCTGCTGGGCCCGCTCATCAGTTGGGCTTTCCCCAATCAGGAGGCTAATCGCGCGCGGATCGCCGCAGCGCGCGCCGACGGCGACGTCGCGCTCGCCAGCTTCGACGGCACCGTCCTGCGCGCGCTGGAGGAAACGGAAACGGCGCTGTCCAATTACGCTCAGGCGCTGTCACGCCGCGCCGCGCTACAAACCGCGCGGGATGAGGCCGCCCGCGCGGCGCGCATCAGCACCGCCCGCCAGCGCGAGGGACGGATCGACTTCCTGACCGTTCTCGATGCGCTGCGCACCCAGGCTGCCGCCGACGCGGACCTCGCCAGCGCGAACCGCAACGTCGCCTTCGCCCAGGTCGACCTGTTCCGCGCACTGGGTGGCGGCTGGAGGGAAGGCTAACCCAAGAAGGCGGGGCAACAAACCCCGCCTTCGTCTCCGATATCAGTCGCGAAAATTGCCGGCGAAGGCGAATTCCTCGATCGGCTTGCGACCGCTCGGCGTTTCGCGCGCCTGCAGATGGTCGGGCAGGATCGCCTTGTCCGCACGCCGGCCGATGGCAACGGCGGCTTCCAGGCGAAAGCGGTCTGGTACGGCGAGTTCGATGCGGGCGCGGTCAAAATCGACCCCCGCCATCGCATGAGTATGATAGCCCATGCGCGTCGCCTGAAGCGCCAGCGCCAGCCATGCCGCACCCGCATCGAAACTATGGCTATGCGAGGGCGTCCAGTCGGTGGACCCCGGCGCGGCGGTAAGCGTGTCAGACAACAGCATCATGAGCACTGATGCCTCTTTCGCCCAAACGCTGTTACCCGGCACCAGCAGATCCAGGAAACGCGGCCAATCGGCGCTATCGCGATGCGCGTACAGGAACCGCCAGGGCTGATAATTGGAGGCCGACGGGGCCCAGCGCGCGGCGTCGAACAATGTATCTAGATCGGCCTGCGGCATTGCCGAGCCATCGAAAGCGCGCGGCGACCAGCGCTCCAGCAAAAGGGGATCGACGGGGCGAGTGACGGCGCGCGGGTCTGTGGCCATGATATGCCTCATGATGGTGGAAGTTACGCCATTCATGCCCGGGTCTCGCGCGGGAACGAAGCATTTATTTGGCAACGCAGCGTTTAACCGATGCTTTCCCCGAAACGCGACGACGCGCGCCGCATGTCCTCCGCGTCATGTTCAGCGTCATGGGTATCCAGCAAGGTGATCGCAGGGTCGCGGATCAGGGCCTGGGTCAGGCGGGTCCACCAGGATAGTGGCACCTCGGACTCAATATCGTTCATAGCTCTCCTTAGCGCCGACTCGTCGCGGCTTACTATCATTATGATAGAGATAAACCGGACAAGCAATGTTCGCCGCGCGGACAGAAATGCTTGCGTGCAGCACTTCGCCGCTAAAATGACGGTATATCGGGACAAGGGAGACATCGACCCGGACAGCCTTTGGACGCGTGCAGTTCGCCAAGGGCTGTCCGGGCGCAACATCATCTGCCTTGGAGGGGCAATGACAACGTTGTCCTCGCTTGTTAAAGGCATTTCCCGGCAAATGCAAGTGGGCTGATTGGCTTTGAATGGAATGAGAAAGGGAGCGCGTGTGCCAAGGCCCACCGCTCCCCCCTTCCCTATGAAATTTCGCGCTCTTTCAGCCGGCGAACAAATGCGTGGGCAAGCCCTTCACGCCGCAGTCGACCTCAAAAAAGCCGCCATCATACTCGGAAGGATCGTCCAACCCGACAGTCGCGGAACTGACGAACATTCGATCGAGATCAGGGCCGGCAAAGCAGATATTGGTCACCTGCCGTGCCGGCAGGGCGATCGCGCGGTCCAACCGGCCATCAGGGGTGAAGCGGCTGACCCGGCTACCACCCCAATGCGCCACCCAGATATGGCCTTCGGCATCGACGGTCATGCCATCGGGATAGCCATCCACCTCCGCGAACTGGATGAACGGTTCGCGATCCGTGGCCCCCTCCTCCGTCCGGCGGAGGCGGTATATCTGCCGCTTTGCCGTGTCGCTGTGATAGAGCCATTGGCCGCAGGGCGAGAAACAGGGGCCATTGGGCACCCGATATTCGCTGTCGATGACGGTCCAGCTGTGATCGGGCGCAAAGCGGTAAAGCGAACCGCGATCATGCTCTTCGGCCATGTCCATCGTACCGCACCAGATATGGCCCTGGCGGTCGGCCTTGCCGTCGTTCATCCGGTTTCCCGGAAAGTGCGGTTCGGGGTCGCCGATGGGATCAATCGTCAGCGGGTCGAGCGTTAGCGCGGCAAAGCCGCTCTGAAAGCCGGCTATGAAACCGCCCGCCTGCCGTTCCGCCAGCCAGCCGAGCGGTTCCGGCATAGCAATGCGGGTGACAGCCCCGTCATCGAGCGACAGGCGGTTGAGCGCCGGGGCGAGGATGTCGACCCAGTAGACGGCGTTTCCCCGCGCCGACCACAATGTCCCCTCCCCCAATATGTCCGCGCCTTCCCGCGCAATCATCCGCCATTGCGACATCAGCGCTTCACCGACAGCCGATAGATCATCTGGTGGTGATAGGGCTTGCCCGGATCGACCCGCGCCGACAGGAAGGATGGCTTGTTCGGCGCGTCGGGGAATTTCTGCGGCTCCAGCGCAATGCCATCCCCCATCCGGTAGAGATGACCGCCCTTGCCGACCAGCGTTCCGTCGAGGAAGTTGCCAGCGTAGAACTGCACGCCCGGCTCGGTCGTCAGCACTTCAAGCACCCGGCCCGACACCGGGTCTTCCAGCCGCGCGGCCAGTTCGGGCGTCCGGGTCGCGCCCTTGTCGAGCGCCCAATTATGGTCATAGCCCCGGCCATAGACGATCTGCTGGTCGCGGCCGTCGCGAATGCCATCAGCAACGCGACGAGGCATGCGGAAGTCGAACACGCTGCCGTCGACCGGCTTCAATTCGCCCGTCGGGATGAGGTTGGCGTCAACCGGCGTGAAGGCCTTGGCGGGAATGGTCAATACATGACCCAGCGCCCCTTCGGGCGACCCTTCGCCCGCCAGGTTGAAGATGGCGTGGTTGGTCATGTTGACGATGGTCGGCTTGTCGGTCTTCGCGTCGAAGGCGATGCCCAGATTACCGCTTTCGTCCAGCGTGTAGGTGACGGTCACGTCCAGCTTGCCGGGATAGCCCGCATCGCCATCGGGACTGGTGAGCGCCAGCACCGCCTTGGCGGTCGGGCCGCTCTTGACCGACACGACCTTCCAAACCTGCTTGTCAAAGCCCTTGCCGCCGCCGTGCAGCGAATTGACGTCATTGTCGTTTACCGGCAGCTGATAGGCCTTGCCGTCCAGGCTGAATTTGCCGCCGGCGATACGGTTGGCGTAGCGGCCGACGGTGACGCCGAAATAATTGGGATGGTCGGCATAATCCTTGGCGTCGTCATAGCCGAGTAGCACATCCATGCTCTGCCCGTCCTTGCCCGGCGCCATCAGCGACTGGAGCGTCGCGCCATAGGTCAGGATTTTCGCCGTCACGCCCTGACCGTTGGTCAGCGTCAGCGTTTCAATGGCCGCGCCGTCGATCGTTCCGGCCGGCGCGCGGCTCGCTTCGGCGGCAAGCGCTGTTCCGCTTGCGAGGCTGAGGGCGAGCGCATATGACAACGCTGTTTTCAACGTGACGACCTTTCGCATTGGACTTCCTCCCGGTGACGCGCGCCCATTGACGGGCGGTTTCGCGGGATATACTCCGACAAAATTGGCGTGCGCAACCCTTGATCGGTCGCCCGCCGCCTGGAACTGCACTGGAGAAGGATGAATGGCAGGACCGATCTCGTCTGGCGCTGCGCCGGCCGCAACGCATAATCCCGGCACGCGCTACGGCCCCGCGCTCGCGCTGCTCGCCAGCCTCTTTTTCATGTGGGGCTTCATCACCGTCATCAACAACACATTGCTGCCGCATCTGCGCAGCGTGTTTGATCTGAGCTACACCCAGACGACGCTGATCGAATCGGTCTGGTTCATCGCCTATTTCTTCGCGTCCATCCCATCGGCCAAGCTGATCGAACGCGTCGGTTATCAGAAGTCGATGGTGATCGGCCTGTTGATCATGGCGGCGGGCGCACTCGGCATGACGCTGGCGGCGTCCATTCCTTCCTATGGCGTCACGCTGATCATGCTGTTCGTGATCGCTAGCGGCATCACTTTGCTTCAGGTCGCGGCCAACCCCTATGTCGCGGTCGTGGGCAAGCCCGAAACCGCCTCCTCACGCCTTAACCTTGTGCAAGCAATGAATTCGGCTGGCACGATGCTGGCGCCGATGTTCGGGGCCTATCTGATCCTTGGCCGGTCCAAGGGCGGCACCGCGCAGGGCGAAGTCGTCCTGACCCAGGCCGAGCGGCTCGCCGATGCGCAGTCGGTCATCCTGCCCTATGTGCTGGTCGCCATCGTGCTGACCGTGCTGGCCGTGGTCATCGCCCGCTTCCCCCTGCCCGCCATGGGCAATGCGACGCAGCGCCACAACAAGGAAGAACGCAAGAAACATTCGCTGTGGAAGCACCGCAATCTGGTGTTCGGTATTCCCGCAATCTTCATCTACCTGATCGCGGAAATCGGCGTCGCCAATCTGTTCATTAATTTCGTCAGCCAGCCGCAGATCGCCAACCTGACCCATGAACAGGCCGGCAATTACCTGACCTTCCTGTGGGGCGGCATGATGGTCGGCCGCTTTGCGGGTTCCGCGATCATGCAGCGCTTCGATGCCGGCCATGTCCTCGCCGCCTTCTCGATCGGCGCGTTCATCGTGATGCTGGTTACGGTGTTCACTACAGGCCCCATCGCCATGTGGTCGCTGATCCTGGTCGGCCTGTTCCACTCGATCATGTTCCCGACCATCTTCACGCTCGGCATCAAGGGGCTTGGCCCGCTGACCGAAGAAGGATCGGGCCTCCTCATCATGGCGATCGCCGGCGGCGCGCTGGTGGTGGTGCAGGGTTGGCTGGCCGATCATTATGGTCTGCAGACCAGCTTCCTGCTGACCGCCGCCTGCGAACTCTATGTGCTCTTCTACGCGCTTTGGGGGTCGAAGACGACCAACGCGCTGCCGGACCAGCAAATCGACGCGTAACGAGCCGAGGGGTCGCACCATCGGACAGGAAAAGGGCCGGCGCTTGGGATATGCGCCGGCCCTTTTTTGCGTTCTGCTTTCTGTGCGCCTTATCGCTCCATCGCGCTCGCCGTGTCTTCGAGCGCGAGATCGACCAGTACGCCCATCGCCTCGGCCGCCGCCTTCGGGTCGCCCGCGACGATGGCGTCATAGACGCGAACATGATCGGGAATGGGATTGCGCGGCAGGGCGCGCGCGCGCTGCTTGAACTGGGTCGTCCAATTGACCGCCGCACCGATACTGGCCGTGAGCACCAGCAGTGCGTCATTGCGCGTGGCGTTGAGGATCGCATTGTGAAAATCACGGTCGGCCGCGCGGCCGGCGTCGGTCGCCAGCGTATGACGACGCATCGCGGCGAGCGCGTCCTTCATGAGCTTGAGGTCATCCTTGTCACGCCGCTGCGCCGCCAGCCGGGCCGCGGCCGGCTCGACGATGGCGCGCAATTCAAACAGGTCGCGCACGAACTGGATGTCAGGCTCCCCGGCAAAGGCCCAGGCCAGAACATCGGGATCCAGCAGGTTCCAGCGTGTGCGCGGCAGGACGCGCGTCCCGGCCTTGGGCCGGCTTTCGACCAGCCCCTTGGCGGTCAGCACCTGGATCGCCTCGCGATAGGCGCTGCGCGACACTTCCAACTCCTCGGCAAAAGCGACTTCGCCCGATAAGGTGTCTCCGGGTTGATATTGCCCCGACAAGATCGCGGTGCCCAGCTTGTGCGCGATCGCGCCGTGCAGCCGACGACCCGGCCCCCGCGTCGCCCGGTCCTTGCCGTTGCCAGTCGCCTCTTCCGCTCGCAACGACGGACTTTCTTTCACCATTCGGGCTCCTCCCCACCTTGATCCTTTGAGGCATAGTTCCCTCTAAAATACAATCATTGCCTTTGCCATCGCCTTGCAATATGTCGGAGTAATTGAGCTTCATCGCCTGAGCGACATATCGTCGCGCGGGCAGCAGCTATTTCGTCGGATCCAGCGCCGGCAGGGCGCGCGGGAGGAGAGTGTTCATGTCATTGCGTCTGTTGCAGCATCGTTCGGATTCGGGCGAGCGCGCCGTCATCGCTGCACAGGGCGATACCGCCTATCTTGTCCCCGGCTTCGCCAGCATCCGCGCACTGGCGCTCCATGCGATCGCGCAGGGCATCGATCTGGCGCAGGCGGTCACCGACGCCGGTCAGGGCAGTGCGATCGATATCGCAGCGGAATATGAAGCCGGCAGGCTGCTTGCGCCGATCGATCATGATGACGGCGCCCACCTGCTGATGACCGGCACCGGCCTTACCCATCTCGGCTCGGCCGAAGGCCGCGACAAGATGCATCGCGAAGCCGCTGCGGCGGAAAAACAGACCGATTCCATGCGCATGTTTCTCGAAGGTCTGGAAGGCGGCAAGCCTGCGGACGGCGAAGTCGGACAACAGCCCGAATGGTTCTACAAAGGGGACGGGTCGCAACTGGTCGATCCCGGCGCCCCCTTCACCATGCCCGCCTTCGCCCAGGATGGCGGTGAGGAACCGGAACTGGCTGGCATCTACCTGATCGGCGAGGATGGCACGCCTCACCGACTGGGGCTGGCGCTCGCCAATGAATTTTCCGACCATGTCACCGAACGACACAATTATCTCTGGCTTGCCCATAGCAAGCTGCGCCAGGCCTCGCTGGGTCCGGAATTGCTGGTCGGCAAGCCGCCCGAACATATCGAGGGGGCAAGCCGCATCCTGCGCAATGGCGAAGTGATCTGGGAAAAGCCCTTCCTGTCCGGCGAGGGCAACATGTCGCACAGCTTTGCCAATCTGGAACATCATCACTTCAAATATGACCTGTTTCGCCGCGCCGGCGACGTTCACGTCCATTTCTTCGGCACCGCCACCCTGTCCTTCAGCGACGGCGTGGCATGCCAGGAAGGCGATGTGTTCGAAATTCTCGCCGCGCCCTTCACCCTGCCGGTGCGCAACGAACTGAAGCGCGCCGCACCTGTCCAGGTCGCCGTCAAGACGCTCTGAGCGAGATGGACCCGATCCGCATCGCGATCGTCGGCATCGGCAAGATCGCGCGTGACCAGCATGTGCCGGCCATCCGGGGCAATGGTGCGTTCAGCCTGGCTGCAACCGTCAGCCCGCATGATGCGGGCCTGCCCGGCGTGCCCCATCATGCCAGTCTGGATGCGTTGCTGGCGCAGGGGCCGGCGGTGGATGCGGTCGCCCTCTGCACCCCGCCGCAAGTCCGCTATGATCTGGCCGCGCAGGCCCTCGGTCGCGGCGCGCATGTCTTCCTGGAAAAGCCGCCCGGCGCGACCCTGGCCGAGGTGGAGGCGCTGAAAACCCAGGCGGACAAGGTCGGCGCGACGCTGTTCGCGGCATGGCACAGCCGTTTTGCCGCCGGCGTCGCCCCCGCCCGCGCCTGGCTGGCCGAGCGCCGCATCGACAAGGTGTCGATCGTCTGGCGGGAGGATGTGCGCGTCTGGCATCCGGGGCAGGCATGGATCTGGCAGCCGGGCGGGCTTGGCGTGTTCGACCCCGGCATCAACGCCCTCTCCATCGTCACGCACATATTGCCCCGCCCCTTCTTCCTGAAGGACGCGACTTTGGTGCTGCCGGGAAACCGCGCCGCGCCGATCGCCGCCGACATCGCCTTTCGCGACACGGCGGGCGCGCCGATCCATATGGATCTCGACTGGCGGCAGACCGGACCGCAAAGCTGGGACATTGTCGTGGATACCGATGCCGGCGCGCTCAGGCTCAGTCAGGGCGGCGCGGTGCTGACCCTGCCCAGCGGGACCGAACATGGCGAAGATATCGAATATGCAGGACTCTACAGCCGCTTTTCCACGCTGATCCGTGGCGGCCGCAGCGACGTCGATACAGCGCCGCTACGGCTGGTCGCCGACGCCTTCCTGCGTGGCCGCCGCGAGACCACCGACCCTTTTCACGACTGATTGCAACAGGAGAGGACCGACATGATCAGTTATTTGCGCCGCGCGACCGCCGCGCTGCTGCTGGCGACGAGCGCGCTGGTGGCCCCGGCCATTGCCGACACCGACGGCACGCCGACCAGTGCGACCATCCACGCCGACACGCCCGGCCCGGTCTATGACCGACGGATCTTCACCCAGTTTGCCGAACATCTGGGCAATGGCATCTACGGCGGCCTGTGGGTCGGCAATGACAAATCCATCCCCAACACCAACGGCTTTCGCAATGACGTCGTCGCGGCGCTGCGCAACCTGTCGGTCCCGGTCATCCGCTGGCCCGGCGGCTGTTTCGCCGACGAATATCACTGGCGCGAAGGCGTCGGTCCCAAGGCGAAGCGCCCGGTCAAGGTCAACACCCATTGGGGCGGCGTGACCGAGCCCAACAGCGTGGGCACCGACGAATTTTTCGAATTGCTGCGTCAGGTGGGGGCGGAAGCCTATGTCGCGGGCAATGTCGGCAACGGCACGCCACAGGAAATGGCCGAGTGGGTCGAATATATGACTGCGCCCGCCGGCACCCTGGCGGAAGAGCGCGCGAAGAACGGGCACAAGGAACCCTATGCGGTGCCCTATTTCGGCATCGGCAATGAACTATGGGGCTGCGGCGGCAATATGCGCGCCGAATATGCCGCCGACGTGACCCGCCGTTACGCCACTTTTATCAAGGCCCCGCGCGGCACGAAAATCCTGAAGATTGCGGCCGGCGCCAATGTCGATGATTATAACTGGACCGAAACGATGATGCGGGTCGCGGCCGACCAGCTGGACGCGCTTTCGCTCCATTATTACACTCTGCCCCAGGGCGGCTGGCCTCCCAAGGCCGATCCGGTCAATTTCGGCGAGACCGAATGGGCCGACACCCTGGCCAAGGCCGTCCATATGGACGAGCTGATCACCAAGCATGTCGCGATCATGGACAAATATGACCCCAAGAAGCGGGTCTTCCTGGCGGTCGATGAATGGGGCACCTGGTATGCGCAAGACCCCGGCACGCATCCCGGCTTCCTGCGCCAGCAGAATACGCTGCGCGACGCGCTGGTCGCCTCGGTCCATCTCGACATTTTCGCCAAGCATGCCGACCGCGTACGAATGACCGCCATCGCACAGATGGTGAATGTGCTTCAGGCAATGATCCTGACCGACGGCAAGAAGATGGTGCTGACTCCCACCTATCATGTCTTCGAAATGTACAAGCCGTGGCAGGACGCGACTGTGCTGCCGATCGAGCTTGACACGCCATGGTATGGCAAGGGGCAATTCACCATGCCGGCAGTGAGCGGTTCGGCCGTGCGTGGCAAGGACGGCAAGGTGCATGTCGGCCTGTCCAACCTGGACCCGAACCAGCCCAACACAGTGACGGTGAAGCTGGACGGCCTCAACGCCGCGACGGTGGCCGGCCGCATCCTGACGGCGTCGGCGATGAATGCGCACAACAGCTTCGATGCGCCTGAAACGATCAAGCCCGCGCCGTTCACCGGGGCGCAGGTCAGCGGCGGCACGCTCAGCGTCACCCTGCCGCCCAAATCGGTCGTGGTGCTCGACCTGCAATGACAGTTTGGAGCGGGCGGAGGGTGGAATCGCCGCCCGCTCCATCCCCTTTGTCGCCGCTCCATGGCGGGGCGGCAGCACGCATCTGAATGAAGGAGAGGCCGCCATGGTCCGATCGATCCTCTGCGCCTGGGCGGGCCTTGCCCTTCTCGCCGCGCCGGCCTGCGCGCAATCCTCCGCCGATGCCGCCGACGCATCGCTCAACAGCCGCTTGGCGGGCGACCTTACGCCAACCCATGACCCGGTCATCATCCGCGAAGGCGGCATCTATCATGTGTTCAGCACTGGCCACGGCAAGCGACTGATCGAAACGCGCACCTCCACCGACCTTGTCCACTGGAAAGCCGGCGACCCCGTCTTCACTGCCCTGCCCGCCTGGGCAAGTCAGGCGATTCCAGGCAGCAACGGCATGTGGGCGCCCGACATCAGCTTCGTCGATGGTCGCTATCGCCTCTATTATTCGGTCTCGACCTTCGGCTCCAACCGGTCGGCGATCGGCCTTGCCACCTCAAAGACGCTGGATCGCGCCTCGCCCGACTATGGCTGGCGCGACGAAGGGATGGTGGTCCTGTCGACGAAGGAAGATGATTACAACGCCATCGACCCCAATTTCATCATCGACCGGCAAGGACGTCACTGGTTGACGCTGGGCAGTTTCTGGACCGGCATAAAGCTGTTCGAGCTCGACCCGAAAACCGGCAAGCCCAAGGATCCGGAGGCCAGGCCCATCAGCATCGCCCGCCGCCCGGCTCCAGCCGGAGGCCCTGCTCCGGTGGAAGCGCCCTTCATTATCGACCATGGCGGTTATTACTGGCTGATGGTCAGCTATGATTATTGCTGCAAGGGCGTGAACAGCACATATTATACCGTGATCGGCCGATCGAAGGAGATCACGGGCCCCTATGTGGGGAGGGATGGCAGCAAGCTAATGGAAGGGGGCGGAACCATCTTCCTGCGCGCCGATCTTCAGGAACAGCAGCGCTGGCGCGGCCCGGGTCATGCCGGCTGGCTGCATGACACGGACGGCAAGGACTATGTCGTCTATCACGCCTATGACAAACAGGCGGACGGCGCGCCGACCCTGCGCATCGCGCCGGTGACATGGGGGGCTGACGGATGGCCCGTGGCACAATATTGATCCTTATTAGTCTGACTTAACCGGAGAAACCTGATGTCTTTCGCCCTGTCCCGTCGCGGCTTCATCGGTAGCGCTGCCGCCCTGTCGGCAGCGCCGGCCGCAGTGCGTGCGGCCAAGGCCGACGCCGCCGCCCCGGTGCCCGTCAACCCACTGGTCAAGAACCGCGCCGATGCGCAGATTTTCCGTCACGAAGACGGCTATTATTACATGACCGGCTCCGTGCCTGAATATGACCGGCTTGTTCTGCGCCGCTCCAAGACCATCGCCGGTCTTGCGACAGCCAAGGAAGCGGTGCTGTGGCGGCATGAAGCCAGCGGGCCGCGCTCCGGCTTCCTCTGGGCGCCCGAACTGCATCAGATCGACGGCGTTTGGTATATGTATTTCGCCGCTGGCCCGAGCGGCGGCGGGGACGACGTGTTCCGCATCCGTACTTATGCGGTAGTGTGCAACGGCGCCGATCCCATGACCGGCAAATGGCGCGTCTTGGGCGAATTGCAAACGCCGTGGGACAGCTTCAATCTCGATTCCACCATCTTCGTCCACAAGGGCGTGCGTTACATGGCCTGGGCGCAGCGCGAACCCGGCATCGACACCAATTCCAATCTCTATATCGCGCCGATGAAGACGCCGCTGACGTTCAGCGCCCAACCCGCGCGGCTCACCATCCCGACGCTCGACTGGGAAGTGCGCGGCTACAAGGTGGCGGAGGCGCCCGCGATCCTTCATCGCAATGGCCGCCTGTTCATGACCTATTCGGCCAGCGCGACCGATGCGCGCTATTGCCTGGGGCTGCTGACCGCCGACGAAAATGCCGATCTGATGGACCCCAAAAGCTGGACCAAGTCCAGGCAGCCGGTGTTCGTCACCAATTCTAAGACCAGCGTCTATGGCCCCGGCCATAACAGCTTTACGGTCGACGAACAGGGCCGCGACATGCTGGTCTATCACGGCCGTGACTATGAGGAGATCAAGGGCGACCCGCTCTTCAATCCGGACCGCCATACCCGGGTCCAGCGCCTCTATTATACGGCCGATGGCACGCCCGATTTCGGCGTGCCGGTGGGCAATGGCCCCCTGCCCGAGCGCTTCGTGTCCGCCGCGAACCCGGCCGCGTTGCTGGCGCATGAAGGCACGCGCCTGACCGGCGGCAACCCATCGCTGGCGCAAACGCAGTTCCGCCAGACGAAGGGTCGCGCCGGCAAGGACAGCATCATGCTATCGCCCATTCTCATGCCGGACCATTATCTGGTCGCTGCCAAGGATGGCACCGTGACGCTGCAACCCGACAGCAAGAGCGCGGACTTTTCGCTGCGTAGCCAGTTTGTGCGCCTGGAGGAAAAGGGGCAGGGCCTGCTGCGGTTCGCCGCCGTCGGCGCACCGGGCAAGGCCATCGGCATGGTCGATGGCCAGGTCGCCCTCGTTGCCAGCCGCGACAGTTCCGCCTATTGGCGGGCGGACTGACAATCCACTAAGTCAGACAAAAGGCCATTGTTCAGAATGCCGGCGGTCCCAAAGGTCGCCGGCTTTTTACATAGTTGTGCGGTCTTCCGTCCCGCTTTCAGCCCAATATGCAGCATAAATGTCACTGACCCAGGCCATCCTACATAGTGGGCCGATTTTCCGCTTGCGCTTCATTTGTCGGAGCAATAATTAGTCGGAGTAATCGAAACATGGGCATGGCGTATGCGCCGGCCCCTTGGGGAGGATATCCGATGGCTTTGAAGTCCGTCATTTTTGGTTCCACATCCATGGTTGCGCTGATGCTGGCGGGTGCCGCGCAGGCGCAGACCGTGCCCGACTCCGCCGCCGCGCCGCAGGCGGACGATGAGGTCAACGAAATCGTCGTGACCGGCGTGCGCGCGTCGATCGTGGGTGCGCTGAATGTCCGCAGGGAATCAACGCAGATCGTCGATTCGATCGTGTCGGAAGATGTCGGCAAGCTGCCCGACAATAATGTTGTCGAAGCGCTTCAGCGCGTGACCGGCATCCAGGTCACCGATCGTGCGGGTGGCGAGACAGCGACGATCACCATTCGTGGCCTGACGGATCCGCTTACCACCCTCAATGGCCGCAATATCTTCACAGCAGCAGGCACCTCCTTCGCGCTCCAGGATATTTCGGCGAACCTTGTCAGCCGTGTCGACGTGTACAAGACCCGTTCGGCCGACCAGCTGGAAACCGGCCTGGCCGGCCAGATCGACGTGCAGACCCGTCGCCCGCTCGACTTTGATGGCTTCACCATCTCCGGTCTCGCGCGCGGCATTTATTCCGAACTGGCGGACAAGGTGAACCCCAACGTGGCGCTGCTGGTCAGCGATCGTTGGGAAACCGGGATCGGCGACATCGGCATCCTGGTGAATGCCAGCTTCACCCGCGCTGAATATCGCAACCAGAATCTCCAGGCCGGCGCGATGGTGCCGTTCGCGACGGAAAATCCGCCAGAAGGATCTGGCCTCACTCCGCTTGAGCGCATCTTCCCGGGCGATCGCAACCAGAACTGGACGCCGGGCCTCGATGCTGGCCTGCCTACCGCGCCGGGCTCCACGCTTAACATCAATGGCGTCGAGACACCCTATTATCTCTCGCGCGACGCCGTCATCGCGTCGGACCTCTACGGCAAGCGCGAGCGGCCATCGATCAACGCCGCGCTGCAATGGGCGCCCAATGACAGCTCGGTCTACACCGCCGAAGTCTTCTACACCGGCTTCCGCGGCGAAACATTCAACAGCCTGCACTTCAGCTTCGCCGACTGGTGGGGCGACCTGCCGGCCGACGTGGCGAACAGCTTCGAGCTGTATGACGGCACGAACATCATCAAGTCGCGCCGGATGGGCTCGGTCGCCGGCTTCAACAGCGGCGACATGGCAACCAATCGCACGGACAGCTATGTCTATGCCCTGAACGCGAAATGGGACGTCGGCTCGCAAGGTAAGATTTCCGCTGACGTCGCCTATCAGGACAGCAAGAACGAAACCTCCTTCTTCGCCATCCGCACCGATCGCGGTCCGCTTGATCTGGATGTCGATTTCAATGCCGGGGGTGGCTTGCCCGCCTACAGCTTCGGCAATCAGGATGTGCTGACGGACGCGAGCCAGTGGACCGTTGGCAACCTGTTCGACAGCGGCACCAAGAATACCGGCAGCGCGCTTACGCTCATGCTGGATGGCGAATATAAGTGGGACGAAGGCTTCCTGCGCCGCATCAAAGCGGGCTTCCGCTACGATGATCGCAAGGCCGACAGCTTCGTCCGCGATCAGGGCGCCGGCGGGCTGGGGGTGACTCTGGACGCCTTTGGCGAAGGCACGCCCTTCACCAATAGCGGTTTCTTCGATGGCCGCGCCGACATACCCACCAGCTGGGTGCTGGCCGATCCGCGCAGCATGAACAAGGACGCCGTTCGTCAGCTGTATCGCGCCGTCGAGCCGGGCCTTCTGCTATCGGACCAGATGACGTTCGGGCGCGTGTTCAGCATCAACGAATCCAACCTTGCCGCCTATATATTGGCGGATGGCGAGTTGGAGCTTTTCGGGCGGCCGCTCCAGCTTCAGGCCGGCGTGCGCTTCGTCGCGATCGACACGCTGTACGACTATTTCGATCGGGGCAATGATTTCGCCCGGACGACGGTGTCGACGGGGTCGGAGAAATTCCTGCCGTCCTTCACCGCGCGCTACAATATCACCGACAATCTGCGCATTCGCTTCAATTACGGGGAAACGCTGCGCCGTCCTGCCTTTGGCGATCTCAATCCAAATCTCTCGCTGACCGGCGATCTGTCGCGTATCGGCTTCGGCACGGGTTCGGCGGGCAATGCCAATCTGCGGCCCACGCATTCGAAGAATATGGACTTGGCGCTCGAGTGGTATTTCGAACGCAACAGCGCGATTTATGTGACGGCGTTCCAGCGCAAGATCGACGGGCTGGTCGTCCCGCTGACTGTGCGCGAATTCATCCCGAACAACTATCTGCCGCGCAACGAAACCTATACCGAATTCTTCAATATCACGCGTCCGGCCAATGCCTCCGACGGGACGCTCAAGGGGCTGGAAGTGGGGCTGACCTATTTCCCGTCCTATCTGCCCAGCGTATTAAACGGCCTCGGCTTCACGGGCAGCGCGACGATCCTGGATTCCGAACAGACCATCCCGGTCGTCAACAACGCAGGTGAGATCACCGGCACCACCAAGTCTGCCTTCTTCGGCGTGTCGAAGCTCTCCTACAATGCGACCCTCGCCTATGATAATGGTCCGATCGGCGCGCGTCTGTCCTATATCTGGCGCAAGGGCTTCCTGAACAACAATGAAGGCCGGTCTTTTGCGAACCCGATCGGCTTCTGGCGCGCGCCGGAAAAGAGCTTGGACTTCCAGCTGACCTGGAACGTCAATGACGACATCGGCATCACCTTCGACGCCGTCAATCTGACCAAGGCCAAGCAGCAGAATTACTATAAGTTCGGCGACGTCGGCAATCCGACGGAATTCAACAGTAGCACGCTGCTGATCGACCGCACTTTCGCCTTGGGCGTTCGCTTCAAATTCGACTGAGTGCCCGGCAGGGCGCGGTGTCTCCTCACCGCGCCCTGTCTCCATGGCGGTCGGTCCGGGAAGTCTCTCCAATTCCCCGACCGGCCGCCATTTTATTTGGCGGAAAGTTGCTTTGCGCACGCTCCGGCCGCTCGCCGGGCGGCATCGGCCCGCTCAGCTATCGACGCTGATCACCCCGCGGCGGATCTGGTCGAGTTCAATGCTTTCGAACAGGGCCTGGAAATTGCCGTTGCCAAAGCCTTCATTGCCCTTGCGCTGGATGATCTCGAAGAAGATCGGGCCGAACATATTTTCCGTGAAAATCTGGAGCAATATGCCCTCGCTCTCCACATCGCCGTCGATCAGGATGCGGTTGCGGCGGAGGCGTTCCAGATCCTCGCCATGGCCGGGCACGCGCTTGTCGACCAGTTCATAATAGGTTTCGATCGTATCCTGCAGCCGCACGCCGCGCGCGCGCAGCTTTTCCACCGTGTCATAGATATTGTCGGTCGTGAGCGCGAGATGCTGGATACCCTCGCCATGATAGTCGCGGATGAACTCCTCGATCTGGCTCTTGTCGTCCTGGCTTTC
>NZ_DJDV01000029.1:0-7319 GCF_002431195.1 Sphingobium sp. UBA5915
GGGCGAGAGCCTGCTGGCGGGCGCGGCCGGCGCCGTCGCGGGCCGGGGGATCGGCAAGAGCGAGGGCACCAATTCGGAATGTGACCGGGTGCTGGCGCGCAATCCCTGAATATCGGGGCGGGTGCGCAGGCCCCCTCTCCCAGTTTCGGTAAGCGGCGGAGCCGCTAACCTTCACTAGCCCTCTCCCCCCTTGTGGGGAGAGGGTTTTGTTTTTGGGGAGCAATCCATGAAATGGTTCGGGACGAAGGCTGCGCAGGGGGATGCGCGGCCGGTGTTGGCGCGTGCCTGGGGGACGGGCGCGGTGGCGCTGGGGGAGTGGCCCGCCAGTTACGAGGCGCAATTGCGCGCGGGCGTCATGGGCAATCCGGTGGCGCAGCGGGCGATGCGGCTGGTGTCGGAGGGGGCGGGCGCCTGCGCGATCAAGGTGCGGGGGATCGCGGAGGATGCGCGGGTGCGGGCGCTGGTCGGCCGGGCGTCGGCGGGGCAGGGCCTGATCGAGACGCTGGCCTGCCATTTGCTGCTGCACGGCAATGGCTATGTGCAGGTGATGGCGGGCGCGGACGGCATGCCGGCCGAACTGTTCGCGCTGCGGCCCGAACGGGTCAGCGTGGAGGCGGATGCGCGCGGATGGCCGGCGGCCTATCTGTATCGCGTGGGTGAGAGCGTGACGCGGCTGCACCCCGAAGATGCCGCCGGGCGGACGAGCGTGCTGCATATGAAGGCGCTGCATCCGCTGGACGATCATTATGGCTTGGGCTGCGTCGGCGCGGCGGCGGGCGCGGTGGCGATCCACAATGCGGCGAGCGTGTGGAACAAGGCGCTGCTCGACAATGCGGCGCGGCCGAGCGGGGCGATGGTCTATGAGCCGGGCGACGGGTCGGTGCTGTCGCCCGAACAGTTTGAGCGGGTGAAGCGCGAGATGGAGGCGGCCTTTGCCGGCGCGGCCAATGCCGGGCGGCCCATGCTGCTGGAAGGGGGGCTGAGCTGGAAGGCGATGAGCCTGACGCCGGCCGAGATGGATTTCGTGGGGTTGAAGGCGGCGGCGGCGCGCGAGATCGCGTTGGCGTTCGGGGTGCCGCCGATGCTGATGGGCCTGCCCGGCGACAATAGCTACGCCAATTATCGCGAGGCCAACAAGGCGTTGTGGCGGCAGGCCATCTTGCCGCTGGTGACGAAGATTGGCGCGGCACTGGCCCAGGGGCTGGCGGGCTGGTGGCCGGGGCTGGAACTGGAGCCGGATCTGGACGCGGTGCCGGCGCTGTCGGACGAGCGTGCGGCGCTGTGGGAGCGGGTGGCGAGTGCGGATTTCCTGAGCGCGGAGGAAAAGAAGGCGATGCTGGGGATGTGATGGCCGATATTTGGCCCAAGCCGGTCTGCAAATGACACCTTTCTGCGCTTCCGGTGCTCACGTGCATTAAGCACGCTGCGTCGAAGCGAGACACGTGGCTCGCTTCGAGGTTCTCGAAATGCATCATTTTCGCCTCGGCCTGAGCCAAATCTCGACCATCTCATGGTCTTGACGCAAAGTTTAGCCAGCGTGGGCGAGGCTGTCGAGGCGGCAGAAGCCGCCGCCCCAGTTCCAGTGGCCGCCCTGGAGCAGGCAGTCGCCCGCGCGGTCGAGGCCAAAATGCCAGCCGGCAAGGCCGAGCGCGGCGATGACGAGGACGATCAGGATTTTGCGGGTGGGGCGCTTCATGGCGCGGGAGATAGGCGCGTGGGATCGACATGAAAAGGAGGGGGCGATGAAGGAGGAGATGCTGGCGCGGCTGGTCGCGCAGGCGCAGGGGCAGGTGGCCGACATGGTGACGATCCGCGCGCTGATCGAGGAGGCGAGCGATCTGGGCGCGGGGCGGGCGCTGGAGCGGCTGGGGCTGAGCGATCGGGGCGCGGAACAGGATGTGCGCGAATTGCGTGAATTGCTGTCCGCCTGGCGCGACGCGAAGAAGGCGGCGCGCGGGGCGGTGATCGGCTGGATCGTGCGGATCGGCATGGCGCTGGTGCTGCTGGGGGTGGCGGTGAAGGTTGGGCTGGTCGGGTTGGTGAAGGCATGAGTGGCGAGGTGGTGCTGGCGACTTCTCGACTTCGCTCGAAGCGAACGGAGGGGGGGGCGACAGGCGACCTGCGCTTTGCGGGCTATGCAGCGATCTTCGACCGGGTGGATCGGGGCGGCGATGTCGTGCGGGCGGGGGCGTTTGGCGATGTGGCGGCGGCGGGCGTGCCCCTGCTGTGGCAGCATGGGCCGGCAAGCGTCATCGGCGTGGTGGAAAGCGCGCGGGAGGACGCGCGCGGGCTGCGCGTGATCGGCCGCGTGTCACGCGCAAGCGCGGCCGGGCGCGAGGCGGCGTCGGCGATCGCGCAGGGCGCGGTCGATGGGCTGAGTTTCGGATATCGGGTGAAGACGGCTCGGGGGGCAAGGCCGCGCGAATTGCTGGCGCTGGAACTGGTGGAGGTGAGCGTGGTGATGCACCCGATGCAGGATCTGGCGCGGGTAGTGGCGGTGGAGGGGTGATTTATAAGGTTGATGCTTCTTTGGTCGCGTTACCGCCGAATTTACGACGTAAATTCGTCGGAGAGGTAGGCTGACGGCGACAAATAGATGAATTCGGCATCGTTGACCTTATCGACGATCATGAGGCTGTCATAGACACCCATATGGCCATATCTGCCCTTGTAGGCTGCGCGTCGACCGACAAAGTCGATAAGGAACATTGTCGAATGATCGTTGTCGTGACGCCTTCTGAGCGAGGGTTCGAGACTTTGCGAAAAGTTCAGCCATTCCGCGCCGCGTCCTTGACGACCCCGGAGGGCGCGATAGCGGGATTTCACCTCAGCCGGCGTGGACGCGCCCTCGAAAAAGCGCGATCCTTCGAATTCGTCGAGCCAGATGCCTTTGTATCGTCTGGCAGGCAGTAGCCTATAACATTGCTCGGCCGGGATGCGACCGTAGACAACTATTCCATCGATGGTTTCCTTTTGGCTGCATGGGTACCCCAGGAGGCCGCCCGCCTTGCTGGCCACGCCATCGCTGAAACGCTGGTATCCACGGATGGGCGTTGCGCGTTCGTCGCAGGCTGTGATGTTCAGGGCCAAGATGGCGGCATAGCCTTTTAGATGACGCATTGTATTTCCTAGCGAGCGAACGGTCCGGTTCTAGATAGCATCTCACACCCCCAGCCATTCAAGCCCGTTGGGCAAGTTATCTGAGCTATAGTCGAGTTGCAGGACGCGGCGGTGGCGGGGATTAGTAGCGGCGTTGGAGGCGTGAAGGATGGGCGTGGCGTAGAGCCAGATGTCGCCGCGCTCCGCCAGGCAGGCGTGCGTCCCGCAGCGGGCGACGAGGGCGGCGACATCGGTTTCGGGGATGCGGCCGTGGCGGTGCGAGCCGGGGGCGATCAGCAGCGGAGCATTGTCTGTGTCGACGGGGTCGAGATGGATGCGCAGGGTGAGCATCCGATCAAGCAGGGATTGCGGCGGCGCGACGTGCTGAATGCCGGACTTGAGCGTCCAGGGGCCGAAGCCCGGTGTGCCGATGCGGGTGCGTACGGCGATGGTGCGGTCCTGATGCCAGCCGAGCGCCCAGTTGGTTACGGGGCTTTTGTCGAAGAGGATGGCGCGTACCGCTTTTGTGGTCGGGCCTTGATGGGCGGCGGCGTGGCGGCCG
This sequence comes from Sphingobium sp. UBA5915, assembly GCF_002431195.1. Taxonomy (NCBI): domain Bacteria; kingdom Pseudomonadati; phylum Pseudomonadota; class Alphaproteobacteria; order Sphingomonadales; family Sphingobiaceae; genus Sphingobium; species Sphingobium sp. UBA5915. The sequence continues at coordinate 3,662 of NZ_DJDV01000029.1, forward strand.
ATCGCGCCGGTGGCGCTGAGCATGCTGGCGAGGGCGGGCAGGCTGGCGAGACGCAGACCGGGCTGGCCGGGCGGCAGATCTGAGAGCGCGGATTCTATGGTGGCAAGCGCCGCAGCATTAAGAGCGGAGCGGACATGAAAGGCTCCGTGGGTGTCAAGACTTGGGCGCATGACGACTTCATGGGCGAAGGGCTGAGCGGGGGCAAGGGGCCGGCCCCCTCTCCAACGGCATCCAGGCGGCTGCGCCGCCAAGACTTTGTATCCTCTCCCCCAAAAGGGGCGAGGAAATTATGGGCGGTCCATTTTGGGCCGCCCTTTTTTGTGGAGACGGGCATGACGGATCAGTTGGAAGCGAGCCTGGACATGGTGGCGCAGGGGGAGCGGATTGCGGGACTGGCGCAGGAGGTGGCGGCGCTGAAAGGGGCGTTGCTGAGCGCGCAGCGGCCGGCGCTCGATGGCGTCAAAGGCGGGATGGAGGACCCGGCGCGGGCGGCGTTCGTGGATCGCTATGTGCGGCAGGGGCATGAGGCGGGCGTTGAGCTGAAGAGCTTTTCGGGCGCGTCGGGCGCGGCGGGCGGCTATGCGGTGCCGCGCGAGATTGATCAGCTGATCGGATCGACGCTCAAAGCCATGTCGCCGATCCGCGCCATCGCCAATGTGGTCCGCACGGGGAGCGCGGGATACCGCAAGCTGGTGAATGCCGGCGGCATCGTGTCGGGATGGGCGAGCGAGACGGGCGCGCGGGGCGAGACGGGGACGCCGAGCTTCAACGAGATCGTGCCGCCGGGCGGCGAACTGTTCGCCAACCCGGCGGCATCCCAGGCGATGCTGGACGACGCGCAGTTCGATGTCGAAGGCTGGCTGGCGAGCGAGATTGCCCGCGAGTTCGCGGTGGCCGAGGGCGCGGCCTTTGTGACCGGCAATGGGACGAACAAGCCCAAGGGTTTCCTGACCTATACGACCACGAATGAAGGCGATACGGTGCGTGCGTTCGGATCGCTGCAATATGTGGCGTCGGGCGCGGCGGGCGGCTTTGCGGCGAGCAACCCGCAGGACAGGCTGATCGACCTGATCCAGAGCCTGCGCGCGCCCTATCGCCAGGGGGCGTGTTTTGTCATGAATTCGGCGACGCTGTCGGTCATCCGCAAGATGAAGACGAGCGATGGTGCGTTCCTGTGGCAACCGGGCCTGAGCGCTGGCCAGCCCGCGACCCTGCTGGGATATCCGGTGGTCGAGGCCGAGGATATGCCCGACATTGCCGCGGGCAGCCTGTCCATCGCCTTTGGCAATTTCGCGATGGGCTATGTCATCGCCGAACGCAGCGAGACGAGCATCCTGCGCGATCCGTTCAGCAACAAGCCGTTCGTCCATTTCTACGCGGTCAAGCGCATTGGCGGCGGCGTGGCCAATAGCGAGGCGATCAAGCTGATGAAGTTCGCTGCGTCGTAAACGGCGAGACGGCAAGCGGATGACTTGGTGGGGGGAGGCATGTGCCTTCCCCCCTTTTTTGTGTCGAGACTGGCAGGGGAGCGGGGCGTGGCGATCACGGGGCTGGAAATGGCGGAGCTGGTGCGCGAGCTGTGCCATGACGAAGGGACAGGGCCGCTGGCGTTGAGCGGGGCGGCGGCAGGCTATAGGCGCTTTGCGGACGCGGTAGGGACGGGCGCAGCTTTTCCTTATGTCATTGTGGGCGCAGGCGACGCGCCGCAATGGGAGGCGGGCAGCGGCGCGCTGGACGCAAGCGGGCGGCTGGTGCGGACGCCGTTGGCCTCTTCGGCGGGCGGCGCGGCGGTGGATTTCGGACTGGGTGAAAAGCGCGTGACGCTGACCCCACATGCCGGCTGGATCGCGGCGGTCGAAGATCATGGTCATGCCATGGCCGAAATTGCCGGGCTGGCCGAAGCGCTGGCGAACATGGAGCAGCTAGGCGCTACGGTGGATGCGGCCGCCCGGGCGATCGATGGATTGAGCGGGGCGCTGGCAGGCAAGCAGGCGGCGAGCGGGCAGCTGGACGCCATCGCGGCGCTGGCTACCACGGCGTTCGGCCGGTCGCTGCTGGAACAGGGCGATGCGGGGAGCGTGCGCGCCCGGATCGGCGCGCTGGGCGCGAGCGGCGTGCAGCGCATGGGTGACGCAGAGCTGCACATCAATACGATGACGGGCGAGGCCTATCCCACCGAAGGCTGGATGGGTCGGGTCAGCGTGATGGGGCCGGCGGTGTCCGTGGTGATGGATGGCGGCCAGGGCAGTTTTCGCGTGGTGGGCACCGGCGCGCTGGCGAACAACCGGCTTTATCGCGCCAATGGCACGCTAGCGGCGCGGGCCGACATTGCAAGCGGCGACGTCATTGGCGACTATAATGTGTGGGGGCAGATTGGCGGCGATTTCGTCGAGCTGTCGCGGGTGCGCACCACCTATGTCGGCGCGGCACCGGCCACCAACAATCTGGCGTCGCGGATGAATTTCTATGTCGGTCGGACCGGATCGTCGGCGATGCAGGAGACGCTGCGGCTGGAGCACCAGGCGATCACTGCGTTCGGCGCGGTTGCGCCATCGTCCGACAACGGCTTTGCGCTGGGGAGCGGGGCGGCGCGATGGTCGGCCATCTATGCCGCGAGCGGGACGATCAGCACGTCCGACGCGCGGTCGAAACAGGACCTGGCGGATATTGACGAGGCGTTGATCGACGCCTGGGGCGCGGTGGACTGGCGGCAATATCGCTTTGGCGAAGCGGTGGCGGCCAAGGGCGACGCCGCGCGCACGCATCTGGGGCTGGTGGCGCAGGAGGTGCGCGATGCGATCGACGCGCGGCTGGGCATGGGCGCGGCGGTGCGGCTGGGGCTGCTGTGCCATGACAGCTGGGACGCGCGGGACGCGGAAACGGACGATGATGGCGTGGTGACGCCAGGGCGCGCGGCGGGCGACCGCTGGGGGCTGCGCTATGAGGAGTGTTTGGCGCTGGAGGCGGCCTGGCAGCGGCGGCGTATCGCGCGGCTGGAGGCGCGGATCGTGGCGCTGGAGACGAGCGCATGATGCAGGGCGAGGCGCTGGGGGCGCAGCCGATCGGGGATGGTGGCGCGGATCGGCCCGGATGGAGCGGGCCATGGGGCATGGGCGTGCGGCCGGGGCTGGACGTGCGGATCGACGCGCGCGCGCCGGCGATCCGGATCGCGGCGAAGATGGGGAGCAAGATCAGATGAGCCTGTTGTTGAAGGACCCGCAGGCGCGGGTCGACCATGCGATCGACTGGTCCGCCTATCTGGCCGGGCAGAGCCTGATCGCCAGTGACTGGACGGTCGAGCCGGAGGAAGCCGGCGGGATTGTCGTCGAGGAAGGCGCGTTCGAGGCACAGCGCAGCAGCGCGCGGGTGGCCGGCGGGCGGGTGGGCCAGGTTTATCGGCTGACTAATCGCGTCACCCTGTCCGACGGGCAGGCGGATGAACGGTCGGTGACGATGCGGGTGGAGGAACGCTGATGCTGGCACAGCAGGAGAGCGGGGCGCTGGCGGCGCCACTGGCGGAATTGAAGGCCTATCTGCGGATCGCGCATGACGACGAGGACGCGGTGCTGGCCGGATTGCTGCGCGGGGCGAGCGCGCTGTGCGAGCAATTTGTCGGCCAGTGGCTGATCGCACGCGATGCGCGACGCTCTTCCGATCT
>NZ_DJDV01000047.1:0-9722 GCF_002431195.1 Sphingobium sp. UBA5915
CACAAACCTTGAGGTGACGCCCCAGTGCGTCTGGCCGTCACGAGGCTTTCCTGCACGATCTCGGCGCAGACGAGTTCATCGATTACACAAAAACCCCGCCTGAGAAGGTCGTGCGTGGCGTGGACCTGGTTGTCGATGCTGTCGGTGGCCCCACAGCGAACCGCTTTCTGCAGACGATCCGGCGCGGCGGTGCGCTGTTTCCCATCTTCCCGTTGGGATTCGCCGGTCACGACGAGGCTGCTGACCTTGGCGTCACGGTATCCGCGACGCAGGTGCGCTCGAATGGCCGACAACTCGCCGAGCTTGGCCGTTTGCTCGGTGATGGCACCATACGCGTCGCCGTGGATAGCACGTTCCCGCTCGACCAGGCGGCGGCGGCCCACGAGCGCGCCGCGGCCGGGCACATCCAAGGCAAGATCGTGCTCACTGTCGATGACGCGGAGCAGGGACATAAGCAGCCGGACGCCACGACGAGCTGGCCTCCGCGAATTCACGGACATTGAAGCGGTGACCTTTGACCAGTTCCTTCCTCGACCCTACCGGCGGCTCACACGCGCGCTGAACATGTGGTGCGTCACCCACACCCCGATCGGCGGCGCACCAGCACAGCAAGCTTCGCTCAGGGCGGACCGATGATCGTCAGCGCGGAAGCCGCAAACGCGCGGGGTGCTCAACGCGCCAGCGCCCTTGCCGACCTGATGGTTCTCGACACACCTGAGGAACCGGCCTTTGACGACCTCGTCTTTATGGCCGCGAAAGCTTGCAACGTCCCGATCGCGCTCATCACTCTGCTCGACGTCGATCGGCAATGGTTCAAAGCCAAGTACGGCCTCGACGTTCGCGAGACGGAAATCGACCACTCCGTATGTCAGATCGAGATCGATCGTGGAGACATGCTGGAAATCACGGACCTGACCGCTGATCAGCGCACCAAGCGCAACCCACTCGTCACCGGCGGTCGACACTTTCGGGCGTATGCCGGAGCACCGCTGATTCTACGTTCAGGGGCAATCGTCGGCCGTCTGTGCGTCATCGACACCGAGCCGCGGCCGGAAGGGTTGAACGAGCTTGAGCGAGCGATGCTGCGAGCTCTTGCCCGCCTCGCGAGCGAGAATCTTGAACTTCGTCGTACCGCAAAGGCGAGCGAACGTCTGACGGAGTTGCAAGCCGCCTTGGTCGATATCGGCGAGGCTATTCGCAATAGTGAGGATGCCGGGCAGATGGCATCAGCCACCGCCGCCATTGTCGGGCGGGTCCTCAGCGCAGATCGCGCCGGCTTGGGCCTGATCGATGACGCTGTGGAGATGCTCGACGTCGAAAGTGACTGGACTGCTCCAGGTATCCCCAGCGTCGCCGGACGACACGCGCTCGACGAATATGACGGCTTGCAAGAGCCTCTCTCCTACGGCGATCCGCTGGTCGTCTCAGATGCCTTTGCCGACGAACGCACATCTCCCAACCTAGCGCTCGCCATGCGCAACGGGGTGCGAGCGCTTGTCGATGTGCCGGTGCGGGACCTTGGCCGGACGACCGCCCTGTTCTTCGTTCATTCGGCACGCCCGAGATATTGGCTCGCAGAAGAGATCGCGTTTCTCCGCAGCGTCGCCGATCGGCTCGAGGCCGGCGTGGCGCGTCATCGCTCAGAGGAGCAGCAGCGGATCGTCAATGGTGAGATCGCGCACCGGCTCAAGAATATGCTGACCATGGTTCAGGCAATCGCGAGCCAGACGCTTCGATCCGCGAGTGACCGTGAGTCCGTTTATTCCTTCGAGCGCCGCCTCATGGCTTTGAGCGCCGCGCATGACGCTCTCCTCCAAAATAGCTGGGCCCAGGCTGATCTCGCAGCGATTGCGACCACCGTAATCGAGGCGATCGGGTTCATGGACCGGGTCAGGATGGACGGGCCCCCCGTCGCGCTCGGGCCACAGGCAGCGCTGTCCTTCTCCCTGATTGTGCATGAGCTTCTGACGAACGCCTGCAAATACGGATCCCTGAAGGGCGAGAGCGGTAATGTCTCGCTGACGTGGGAGATAGAGAGCAACGATGGCGGCGAGTGCCTCATGGTCAAATGGCGCGAATGGGGTGGACCGCTTGTCATCCCACCGACGCGACGCGGCTTCGGCTCGAAGCTCATCGGCATCGGTCTAGTCGGCACTGGCGGGGTTGATATCCGCTACGAACCGGATGGCTTTGCGGCCGATCTGCAAGCCCCGATGCGCCATTTGACGAAGGGCTGACGGAGGGATGTGCATAATGATGAGCCCTGTGGTTCTCGTCGTGGAAGACGAGCCACTTGTTCGGCTGTTCGCTTCAGAAATAATCGAAGAAGACGGCTTCGAAGTCCTGCAGGCGGCTGATGCCACCGAGGCGATCGTCACACTGGAAGCACGCCTAGATGTGCGTGTCGTCTTCACCGATGTGGATATGCCGGGCGGAATCGATGGAATCATGCTCGCTAGCTGCATTCGCGAGCGCTGGCCCGACATCCGGATCATAATCACGTCCGGCAGGCCGTGGCCGGCGGAAACCGAGCGGCCGAAGGACGTGATCTTCTTCCCGAAACCATATCGTCAGGACCGGGTGCTGGAGACGGTCCGGAAGATGGCCGCATGATGGTCAGCGCCTGCGCGCTCTGCATCAACGCCGACGCGCGCTCGAGCAACATGCCGGGACGACTCGCCCATAACCGGCGACCTCGGCTACTCCGATCGTCCGAGAGGGGTCGCGCGTCATGCTGTTGCTAACCCTCTCTTACCTCGCCGGCGTGCTGACGATCATCAGCCCGTGCATCCTGCCGGTGCTCCCCTTCGTGTTCGCGCGAGCGGGCCAGCCGTTCATGCGCAGTGGTTTGCCGCTTCTTCTGGGAATGGCAGTGACGTTCGCGGGGGTGGCGACGCTGGCGGCCGTCGGAGGCAGCTGGGCCGTACAGGCGAACAGCCTCGGAAGAGCGGTGGCGCTGCTGATACTGGGCCTGTTCGGTCTGATGCTGGCGTTCCCCGCGCTCGCCGATCGAGCCACACGACCGATCGTCAGCCTGGGCGCGCGGCTTACGGAAGCGGTGGGCCCGGAGCGGACTGGCGGCAGCTTCTGGGCATCACTGCTCCTCGGGGTAGCCACCGGTCTTCTCTGGGCGCCGTGCGCCGGCCCTATTCTGGGGTTGGTACTGACGGGGGCCGCGTTGCAAGGTGCCACTATCGGCACATCGCTACTGCTGCTGGCCTACGCCGCCGGCGCAGCAACATCGCTCGCACTGGCGCTGCTCATCGGCGGACGCGTGTTCGTTGCGATGAAGCGGTCGATCCGCGTCGGAGAGTGGTTCCGCCGCTCTCTTGGCGCGCTGGTGCTTCTCGCCGTGGCCGCCATCGCCCTGGGACTCGACACCGGTCTGCTGACCAGGCTCTCGCTCGCCGGCACATCGACTGTCGAACAGCGGCTTCTGGACAGCCTCCGGCCGGACGATCGCTCGGAGCAGACCAGCACCCTCGGAGATGGCCCGCTAGGCTTCGAGGGGGAGTTGCCGCCGCTTTCCGGCGCGACAGGCTGGCTGAACTCCCCGCCGCTCTCGCGTGAATCATTGCGCGGCAAGGTCGTGCTCATAGACTTCTGGACATACAGCTGCATCAACTGTTTGCGGACCTTGCCCTATGTCAGAGCGTGGGAAGCGAAGTACCGGGAGGCCGGCCTTGTCGTGATCGGGGTGCACGCACCCGAGTTCGCTTTCGAAAAGGATTTTGGGAACGTCGCAAAGGCTGTGCGTGATCTTGGCATCGCCTACCCGGTCGCACTCGATAACAATCATGCGATCTGGCGCGACTTCAACAACAGCTATTGGCCAGCCCACTACTTCATCGATGGCCATGGCCGCATCCGATATCATCATTTCGGTGAGGGCAATTACGCTGAGTCCGAGAAAGTCATTCAAAGGCTTTTGGCCGAGAATGGTCGCGCTGTCGGCGACATGCGGACCGTCACTGTACGCACTAAGGGAGCCTCCGCGGCCGCGAGCTGGAACGACGTACGCTCGGCCGAGACTTACCTAGGGCATCTGCGAGGTGAGCGTTTCGCGTCGCCGGGCGGGCTCGTGCGCGACACGGTACACGAGTATGTCGCACCGCCGCGACTGCCTCTGAATAAGTGGGCCTTGGCCGGACACTGGCTTGTAGGATCGGAATATGGCTCGGCCCAATCGACCGGTGCTCGCATCATCTATCGCTTTCATGCCCGCGACGTGCATCTCGTGCTCGGCCCTCCCGCGACGGGCCAACGGGTACGGTTCCGCGTGACGATCGATGGCAAGCCACCGGCGGGAGATCGTGGCACGGATATCGATGACGCCGGTAACGGCATGATCGAAGGGCAGCGTCTCTATCAGCTGGTGCGGCAGAAGGGCGCCGTCCGTGAACGCACCTTCGCGATCGAGTTTCTTGACCCCGGCGCTCAGGCTTTTGCGTTCACCTTCGGCTGAGATGATGTGCCGGAAGCATCGCAATCGACCTCGACCACAAACGATCGGAGACATAGCCGTGACGCCCGACATTCTCCTCTACACGACCAGCTGGTGCCCCTTCTGCAGGCGCGCGAAGGCACTGCTCACCGAGAAGGGTCTCAAATGGACTGAACGCGACATCGAGGACGACCCGGCTCAACGGCAGGCAATGGTTGAGGCGGCGGGCAGGAGCAGCGTTCCGCAGATATTCATCAACGGCGAGCACATCGGGGGCTCGGATGACCTCCTGGAGCTCGATGCCCGAGGCGGGCTCGACAAGCTTCTCGCCGGCCAGGCCTCCGCCACCTGATCCATGGGACCGCTCAGCCATGTCTGGGAGCGAAGGAGGACACAATGGTCTCGGCAGTTTGGAACGACGCCACTATCGCAGCGAGCGACAAGACCGTGATTGTCGAGGGCAATCACTACTTCCCGCCTGAGACGGTCGATCAAAGCCGGTTGGAGGAAAGCGATCATTCGTCCGTCTGTCCGATAAAGGGCCGTGCACGGTATTATCACATTCGGGTGGGCCGAGAGCGCAACCTGAACGCGGCTTGGGCTTACCCAAACCCGACCGCGAACGCCGAGGCGATCAGAGATCACGTCGCATTCTGGAAAGGCGTCGAGGTTGCGTAGCGGGCTCTTCGCAGAGAGTGGCATTTGATGCCGGCTACGCTTCACGCTCGCGTCTACCGGCGCCTTGAGCTTGCGCTCGATGCGCTGGAGGGGTCTGGCAATCTTCCGGCTGGGCTCGCTCGGGCCGGTTTGACGTTGGAAACGCCGCACAGCGCAGCTCACGGCGATCTGTCGACCAATGCCGCTATGGTGCTGGCCAAGGTCGCAGGCGTCTCCCCCCGGCGGCTCGCCGAGACCTTGGCACGGCGGCTGGCGGCGATCGACGAGGTGGCCGACGTCGAGGTTGCTGGGCCGGGATTCATCAATCTGCACCTGACCGACGACGCGTGGCGCGACGAGCTGGTGGCGATCGCGGAAGGGGGCGAACGATATGGAGGATCCGACTCCGGTGCTGGCAAGACGGTAAACGTCGAATATGTGTCGGCCAATCCGACAGGCCCGATGCACATGGGCCATTGCCGCGGTGCGGTTGTCGGAGACGCGCTGGCGAACCTGCTAGCTTTCACCGGACACCGGGTGATCCGTGAGTATTATGTCAACGACGCTGGAGGACAGGTGGACGTCCTCGCCCGCTCCGTGCATCTTCGCTACCTTGAGGCGCTGGGCGACAGCGTAGTCGATATTCCGGAAGGCCTTTATCCCGGCGACTACCTCAAGCCCGTTGGCCACTCCCTGGCGGCGGACTACGGCGACCGTTACCGAGATGCGCCGGAGGCCGCTTGGCTGGTAACTTTCCGCTCGCGCGCCGTCGCCGCGATGATGGAGATTATCCGCGACGATCTTGCTCTGCTCGGCATTCATCATGATCGCTTCGCATCGGAAGCCGACCTTCTCGCTGCAGGGAAGCCCGCCGCCGCTGAAGGTTGGCTACGCGAGCGCGGCCTGATCTATGACGGCGTCCTTGAACCGCCCAAGGGAGAAGCGCCGGAAGGATGGCAACCAATCGAGCTGCCGCTTTTTCGCTCCACTAGCTTCGGCGACGACCAAGACAGACCCATCCGCAAGGCGGACGGTAGCTGGACCTATTTCGGCACCGATCTCGCCTATCACTTCGAGAAATCTCGCGATGCCGATGAGATAGTCAACATCTGGGGTGCGGACCACGCGGGCACGGTAAAGCGCATTGTGGCGGCCACCGCGGCACTTACCGAGGGGCGCAGCCGCTTTGATGTCAAGTTGGTGCAGATCGTCCGGCTGCTTCGCGACGGCGCCCCGGTCAAGATGTCGAAGCGCGCCGGCAACTTCGTGACGCTCGCCGACGTCGTGCGCGAGGTCGGCAAGGATGCCGTCCGCTTCACTATGCTGACCCGCAAGGCGGAGGCGCCGATGGATTTCGACTTCGCTAAGGCAGTCGAGGCTTCACGGGATAACCCGGTCTTCTATGTTCACTACGCCCACGCACGCATCCAGTCGCTTTCTCAGCGAGCAAGCGAGGCCGGAATCGTGTTAACCGGCGATCCCGACTTAACCCCGTTGGACAGCCAGGACTTAACTCTCGTCAAGTTGGCAGCCCAGTTTCCGCGAGTAGTGGAGGCGGCCGCGTCGGCGCGCGAGCCGCATCGGATCGCCTTCTTCCTTGCCGATCTCGCGGCGGCTTTCCACGCCGCTTGGAACGCGGGCATCGATGATCCAGGGCGCCGTTTCATACGTGACGACAACCTGCCGATCAGCCGCGCACGACTCTTCCTGGCAGGCGCCATCGGGCAGGTTTTTCGTAACGGCCTTGCGCTGATGGGCGTCGAGCCTGTGCAGCATATGCCCAGAACGCCGTGACCTGTAATCAGGGAGACAAGGTCGCTGCGCAGGCGCTGGTCAAGCAGGCTGCCCTGCTATTCGGCGCGCCTGCTGCGGGTCCGCCATCGCGCCCGCCCCCCTTCGGAAGCGATTTTCGGTAATGCATCAACTATCTGGAATGGCGGATGCCGCGTTCGAGGCAGCGCTGGAGCGGCTACCGCGGGGCTTCAGCGAAGGGTTTTTCGACGGCCGCCGCTACGGCGTGACGGTACAGCGATCTCACGACGGTCGGCGCAACAGCTTGTTTGCGAGAGATCTCGCCGGCACCGATATCGTAAGCTTTAACCTGTACCGTATGCTGGACGGCGACACGTTGCTGAGACCTTGCGAGATGTCGTCGCAGAAGGTGGTGAACTTTGTGCTCGGATTCACGCCCGCTGAGTAGCTATAATCTCGCGATCTTTGCGAGATCGGGGACGCTTTTGCTATCCGCTCACACGGTCTCTCAAGGCTATGGAAACTATAGCCGCTAGTCATTGGACTTCGATCCGGGGCAAACTCATTCTGTTGATCTCTACGGCCGAAAGGGAATCGATATCGGCTCCTGTGAAAGCCACCGATCAGGGAGCCTCTCGATGACCAATGCCAGCCCTGCGCCAGTCGCAACCCCGACCGACCTTGACGAGTCCGCGACGATGACCGTGGCGGACGCTCTCAAGATCATCCTGGCGAACAGCTACGCGGTCTACCTCAAGACCAAGAATTTCCATTGGCATGTCTCTGGGCCCTATTTCAGGGACTACCACCTTCTCCTTGATGAGCAGGCGGCCGAGATCCTCGCTGTCACCGACGCCATCGCCGAGCGCACCAGAAAGACGGGCAACCGAACACTGACTTCGATCGGCGACATAGCACGCCACCAAACGATCAAGGACAATGATGCCGAGATCGTGACGCCACAGGAGATGCTGGCCGAGCTGAGGGCCGATAACCTGCATATGGTGGAAGCGTTTCGGCGGGCTAAGGAGGTCGCGGATGAGGCGAAGGATAACGCCACCTCTGGCCTCGTTGACACTTGGACCGATGAGGCTGAGCGTCGTGCCTGGTTCCTGTTTGAAGCCAGCCGGCCCGCCTGACGAGCGATACTGAAGGTAGAAGATGATGAAGGTTGGCCTTGGTGGCGGTTGCCACTGGTGCACCGAGGGCGTGTTTCAGGCACTGCGAGGTGTCGCCCGGGTCGATCAGGGGTTTTTGCAATCTGAGCCACCGGCGGACACCTGGGCCGAGGGCGTTGTCGTGGCCTTTGACCCGTCCGCCATCAGTCTGGGGACGCTCGCCGAAGTGCATCTCAGAACACACTCTTCCAGCAGAGCACGTTCACCCCGCGGAAAGTACCGCAGCGCGATCTATATCTTCGAGCCTGGCCAACGTTCCGAGGCTGAGCAGGCTGTCCGCCGGTTCGCGGCCCAGGCTGCAAAGGATATTCACACGCAGGTGATGCCCTTCGTCGGCTTCCGGCCGTCGGACGAACGCTACCTAAACTACTATCGCACCGATCCCAGCCGGCCATTCTGTCGCCGGTACATAGATCCGAAACTCGATCTCATCCGACGCGAGTATGCGGATATCGCGCTGACTGACTTTCACGAGCTTGGCGAGGCGCCAAGCGACGCCGACGCTCACAAGGTTGGCGGCTGAACCTCGCTGAGAAGCTATCGGTTCTGACGGATCGACAGCCAAAATGAGATACTGTATATGCGTCGCGCATATTAATCAGGATTTTCGGTTGGCATCTCCTCGTTCCAAGCGGATGCGGTCTAAAATGGGTCGCGCATGTCAAGACCTGTATCGCGAGGTGTCCGTGATCATGCGCCGGGCCGAGCTTCTACGGCGTATTCGTGCGGCCAGGCGGCAAGACACGGGACGAATGCTCAATTTGATGAGGTCCAAGTTTCTGATTGCCGAGTGGGCCAGAGGGGACCTGGCTCTGCTGCGATGGGCGCTCGTCCTAGTGTTGCTCTGGTCCGGCGCCATGAAGTTCACAGCCTACGACGCCTACAACATCGCTCCTTTGATCGCCGAAAGTCCGATCCTAAGCTGGCTGAGCATGTTCGGGGTGCAGGGCGAGAGCAACTTCATTGGTTTCATACAGCTTGCGACCGCATTCGCCCTAACTGCAGGAGCTTTCAGCGCTTTGTTCTCGGCGCTCGGAGCAGCCATGTCGATGTGTTTCTCGCTGATCACGCTGTCCTTTTTCGTTACTACGCCAGGAGTGGCAGAGACCTCCGCGGGCGGGTTTCCGGCGATCTCGACAGTGCCCGGCCAATTCCTGCTCAAGGACGCGGTGCTGCTCGCCGCGTCCCTCGTCCTGCTTCGTAAGCGTCCGGTCTTCTCCACCTTGCTGACGAGGTGATGCGCAAGCCACAGGTGCGGCACTGTGGCAGACACCGGTGCGGCATCATGGCGACGCGAATTATCGAGATGGTTGGGCCTGAACCGCGCCGGCGGTTCAGCGAAGATGACAAGGCGCGGATCGTGTCGGAGGCGATGATGCCGGGTGCCAGCGTGTTGGAGGTGGCGCGGCGACACCGGGTGTGCACGTCGCTGGTGTATCGCTGGCGACGCACGCTGCTGCGCGATGGGGTGGCGAGCGAAGCATTGCCGTTGCCGGGGCCGGCATTCATTCCGGTCGAGGTGGCGGGCGCGCCCATGGTGCCGCATTCGGAGCCGCTCGGGCCGGGTGCGGTGGAAGTGGTCGGCCCGGCCGGGCAACGCATCCGCCTGGCACCTCCCATCGACGCGCGGGTGCTCAAGACCGTGCTGGCGGGGTTTGCTTGATCGGGCCGCCGGGCGGTGTCCGGGTGGG